>CAMWWS010000072.1 GCA_947178085.1 uncultured Lachnospiraceae bacterium
GAAGACGACTGTGTGCAGATTTCCCTTGAAGACGCCCAGGAGGGTTTCACAAAAGGCTAAGCTCGGAGATATGATTCATATAGAAATCAAATCAAAAGAGTTTGGGCGTATTGCAACACAAAATGCGAAGAATGTTATTTTACAGAAAATCCGCGAAGAGGAAAGAAGCGTTATTTACAACCAGTATTACGAGAAGGAAAAGGATGTAGTCACCGGAATAGTACAGCGTTACATGGGAAGAAATATTTCCATCAATTTGGGTAAAGCAGACGGAATTCTGAACGAAAGCGAGCAGGTACGCGGAGAGAACTTCAGACCTACCGAGAGAATAAAGGTGTATATTCTTGAAGTTAAGAATACTCCTAAAGGACCGAAGATTCTGGTGAGCCGTACGCATCCTGAACTTGTTAAGAGATTATTTGAGACAGAGGTAACAGAAATCAAGGACGGAACCGTTGAAATCATGAGTATTGCCAGAGAGGCAGGAAGCAGAACCAAGATAGCTGTGCGTTCCAATAATCCGAATGTAGATGCCGTGGGAGCATGTGTCGGTATGAATGGCGCAAGAGTCAATACTATTGTTGAAGAGCTTCGCGGTGAAAAAATCGATATTGTCAGCTGGGACGATAATCCGGGTATCCTGATTCAGAACGCGCTGTCACCCGCTAAAATCGTAGCCGTTTTTGCGGATCCTGATGAAAAGACCGCAAAGGTTGTCGTACCGGATTACCAGTTATCTCTGGCGATTGGAAAAGAAGGACAGAATGCAAGACTGGCAGCGAGACTTACGGGATATAAGATTGATATCAAGAACGAGACTCAGGCGAAGGATGCACCGGGCTTCCGTTATGAAGACTATGAATATGATGATGAAGACTATGATGAGGATTCATACGGCGAAGAAGGACTCGAGGCGGAATTATATGATGGAGAGTCTTATGATGAAGAAACATATAATGATGAAGACGGGGAAATCGAGGTAGAAGAAAATCTTGATGAATAAAAAAAAGACGCCCATGAGACAGTGTGTGGGCTGTAATGAAATGAAGAATAAGAAGGAAATGATGAGGGTATTGCGAACTTCTGACGGTTCTATCGAATTGGATACGACAGGAAAGAAGAACGGAAGGGGCGCATATCTTTGCATGACGAAGGAATGTCTTATGAAAGCGAGAAAGAATAAAGGGCTTGAACGTTCCTTCAAAATGAAAATTCCGGATGAATTATATGAGAACATGGAAAAGGAGTTTGATAAGAATGTGCAGGGATAAGGAACCGGAAAAGAATAAAGTGTTATCCCTGCTTGGTCTTGCAACTCGTTCCAGAAATGTTGTCAGTGGAGGATTCGCAACAGAGAATGCAGTAAAGTCAGGGAAAGCATGTTTGGTCATTGTATCAGAGGACGCTTCGGATAACACAGAGAAAAAGTTCCGTAATATGTGTGAATTTTATGAAGTTCCTTATTATCGTTTCGGAATGAAAGAGAGTCTTGGACACTCTATGGGAAAGCAGGAAAGAACTTCTCTGGCAGTTACGGATGCGGGATTTGCGGATTCGATACAGAAACATTTTGAAAGATTTGAGAATTAGACGGAGGTAGTAAGCATGGCAAAAATGAGAGTGCATGAGCTTGCAAAAGAGCTGGATAAGCAAAGCAAAGATATTATTGCTTTTTTGCAGGATAAAGGATATGAGATAAAAGCGGCTCAAAGTTCAATAGAAGAAGACGCCATTGATTTAGTGCGGCAGAAGTTCGGTAAGGAAAAAGTGGAGAATGCTCCTAAGAAAGAAAAAAACGTGGACAGTAATCAAGGCATCAAGGACTCTAAAGCTGATAAAACAGCGCAAATAAAGACTGCGCCGGAAAACGGTCAGAGTGTAGCAAACAGGCAGCAACCTGAAACGGCGAAAAAACAGGCTGCACCTGAAAACAGGAATACCGCTTCTGAAGAGCCGAAGAAAAAGAAGAAGATTATTTTCGTAGGTAATTCACAAAATTCCAGTATGCCCGGAGGACGGCAGGGTCAGGGAACCGGAAATGGAAACAGAAGACCGAATGACAATAATAACCGTCAGACGCCGCAGCAGCAGGCTCCGCATAAGATTATCAGACCTACGCAGAAGCCGATTCCGGTAACGGCGGAACCTTATGATGTGAGACAGAAACAGCAGCAGGAGCGGAGACTTGAGCAGAAACGGCAGGAAAACAGGGAAAAGGCAAATGCAAATGTCCAGAATAAACCGAACACGCAGGAAAAACCGTATAATAACAACGTTAGCAGCAATACCAATAGCAACGCTGATAACGATAATAAAAGGCCTAAAGGTCAAAATCGTCAAGGCTTTAACAACAATCAGGGCAATAACCGCGGCGCTTCATTTGCATCGGGCGGTAATCGGAATTTTAACGGTAGTGAGCGTCCTCAGAAAGGAAACGGAGGGCAGGATAATCGATTTAAAAAGGGTGGAAGTAACAAGGACTTTATGCCGGAGAGTCCCATCAAGGACACTGAGAAGCATAGGGATGAAGAAAAACGCAGGATTGGTCAGGAGAAAGATAAGCGCTCTAAGAAAGATTTAATCTATGAAGAGGATGAAATCGGAAGCAAGAACTTTAACAAACCAGGACGTTTTATTAAGCCTGAGAAGAAAGTGGAAACGCCGGCAGAAGAGAAAATCAAAGTGATTACGCTTCCTGAGACCTTAACTATCAAGGATCTTGCTGATAAAATGAAGATTCAACCCTCCGCAATAATTAAGAAGCTTTTTATGCAGGGACAGATTGTTACCGTGAACTCTGAGATTTCTTTTGAGGATGCGGAGAATATTGCAATAGAATATGAAATTATCTGTGAAAAAGAAGTAAAAGTAAATGTAATTGAGGAACTTCTGAAAGAGGAAGATGAAGATGTAAGTACTATGGTGTCAAGACCGCCGGTTATCTGTGTTATGGGGCATGTTGACCATGGTAAGACTTCTCTTTTGGACGCAATTCGTAAAACAAATGTAACGGATAAGGAAGCAGGCGGCATTACGCAGGCAATCGGTGCATATACGGTTAATGTCAATAATCAGAAGATTACTTTTTTGGATACTCCGGGACACGAAGCTTTTACGGCTATGCGTATGCGCGGCGCCAATTCTACCGATATCGCTGTTCTGGTAGTAGCAGCGGATGACGGAGTAATGCCGCAGACTATAGAAGCAATCAATCATGCCAAGGCAGCAGGAATAGAAATTATTGTTGCTGTTAACAAAATTGATAAACCGAGCGCGAATATAGACAGGGTGAAGCAGGAACTGACAGAGCATGAACTTATTCCTGTTGATTGGGGCGGCTCTACGGAATTCGTGCCTGTTTCCGCTAAATCGGGAGAGGGAATAGGAACTCTGCTTGAAACGATTCTGTTGACGGCTGAGATTCTGGAGCTGAAAGCTAATCCGAACAGACGTGCAAGAGGTCTTGTCATTGAAGCAGAGCTTGATAAGGGACGCGGTCCTGTGGCAACGGTGCTTGTACAGAAAGGAACTCTGCATGTAGGAGATTTCATTTCCGCAGGAGCAAGCCACGGTAAAGTCAGGGCTATGATTGACGATAAAGGAAGACGTGTAAAAGAAGCCCTTCCTTCCATGCCGGTCGAAATTCTCGGACTTTCCGATGTACCAAGTGCAGGAGAAGTATTTGTTGTTCATGAAAATGACAAATCTGCAAAATCTTATGCGGATACGTATATGTCGCAGTATAAAGAGGAGATGCTTGCAGATACTAAGCTCAGGATGTCCTTAGACGACTTGTTTAATCAGATTCAGGAAGGTAATCTGAAGGAGCTGAACCTGATTGTCAAGGCGGATGTACAGGGTAGTGTGGAAGCTTTAAAACAGAGTCTTATGAAGCTTTCAAATGATGAGATAGTAGTCAAATGCATTCATGGCGGAGTCGGTGCAATCAATGAGTCCGACGTTACACTTGCATCTGCCTCATCTGCAATAATTATCGGTTTCAATGTCAGACCGGATGCAACAGCTAAGGCGATTGCGGAACGTGAGGGAGTAGATGTCAGACTGTATAAGGTTATCTATCAGGCAATTGACGATATCGAATCAGCCATGAAGGGTATGTTAGATCCTATATTTGAAGAAAAGGTAATAGGCCATGCGGAGGTACGTCAGATATTTAAAGCGTCTGCAATAGGTAATATTGCAGGTTCATATATCTTGGATGGCGAATTCCAGAGAGGATGTAAGATTCGTATAACCAGAGAGGGTGAGCAGATTTACGAAGGCTCATTGGCTTCCTTGAAGAGATTTAAGGATGACGTGAAAGAGGTAAAGGCAGGATTTGAGTGTGGTCTTGTCTTTGACGGATTTGATAAAATGCAGGAGTTGGATATCGTAGAGGCTTACATCATGGTTGAAGTACCCAGAACCTAGACGAGGGAGTTGTGTATGCGTAAAAATAGTGTTAAGAATATCCGCATAAATGGTGAAGTGCAGCGCGTGCTTGCGGAAATAATCCGCGGGGAAATTAAAGACCCGCGGATTGGAGAACTGACTTCTGTTGTTGCAGTGGAAGTCGCGCCTGACTTAAAGACCTGTAAGGCATGGATCAGCGTGCTTGGAGATGAGAAAGCCATAGAAGACACGCTTGCAGGTCTAAACAGTGCGGAAGGTTTCATAAGAAGTCAGCTGGCACACAAAATTAATCTGCGTAATACGCCGCAGATACATTTTATTATGGATCAATCAATTGAATACGGAGTTTCCATGTCAAAGAAGATTGATGACATACAACGCGAAAAGTAAACTTTTTCTATTGTTTGTGTGAAAGGGGAATTGCTATAAGTGAAAATCATAGATGAATTAAAAGATGCGAAAACCATCGGAATCGGCGGACATATCAGGCCTGACGGAGACTGCGTGGGTTCCGTTATGGGATTGTATCTTTATTTGAAGAAGGCACTGCCGGATGTGCTGGTGGATGTATATTTAGAGAAGCCTGCAGATATTTTTCAGTGCATTCAGGATATAGATGAGATTCATTCAGATTTCGGGACAGATACAATATACGACGTTTTTCTTGCACTGGACTGTAATGCAGAGCGTCTGGGTGGTGCAGAGCCTGTTTTTGAAAGAGCATTAAAAAGAATTAATATTGACCATCATATCAGCAATTCAGGTTGTGGAGATATCAATATAATCGAGCCTGAAAGAAGCTCTACATGTGAGCTTCTATATGGATTACTGGAAGAAGATAAGATTGATGAAGAGGTTGCGAAAGCGCTCTATATCGGAATTGTTCACGATACAGGTGTTTTCCAGTATTCCAATACCTCACCGGAAACATTGAAACTGGCTGCAGAATTAATTAAATTTGGGTTCGACTTTCCTAAGCTGATTGATGAGACTTTCTATGAAAAGACCTATGTGCAAAGCCAGATTATGGGCAGGGCAATTTTGGAAAGTATCAGGTTTATGGGAGGAAAGTGTATTGTCAGCATGGTAGACAGAAAAATGATGGATTTTTATCAGGTTGAACCAAGCGATCTGGATGGAATTGTCAATCAGCTTCGTATTGTCAAGGGTGTGGAATGTGCCATTTTTATGTATGAAGTTAAACCTATGGAGTACAAGGTCAGCATGCGCTCTAACGGTATAGTGGATGTTGCGGCAATTGCCGTTAAATTCGGCGGCGGCGGACATGTACGGGCGGCAGGCTGCAGCATGAACGGTACCTATCATGACAATATAAATAATCTGGCTGTACATATAGAAGAGCAACTAAAGGAAAAACGTCAGCTTCTGCATGCTGAGAGGGGAGCACGGCTGTAGAAATGTACCATGGAATTATAAACATATACAAAGAAGCCGGCTATACGTCCCATGATGTAGTAGCAGTGCTGCGCGGTATCCTTAACCAAAAAAAGGTAGGACATATGGGAACATTGGACCCTGATGCAGTCGGAGTGCTGCCGGTTGGCTTAGGAGTAGGAACCAGGCTGAACGATATGTTAAGCGGAGGCGGTAAAGAATATGTAGCCGAGCTTTATCTGGGAGTGACTACGGATACGCAGGATATGTCGGGAGATATTCTGACAAGGCATGAAGTGACGCAGAACATAGAACAGATAAAAGAGGCAGTATATAGTTTTAAAGGTGATTACGAGCAGATACCGCCCATGTATTCCGCAATTAAGGTGAATGGAAAGAAACTCTATGAGCTGGCGAGAAAAGGGCAGGAAGTTGAACGTAAGGCAAGATGCGTTCAGATAGATGAAATAGAGATTATGGAAATACAGATTCCGGTTGTGAAGATAAGAGTAGTATGCTCTGCCGGAACTTATATTCGAACTCTGTGTGACGATATTGGGAAGATATTAGGATGCGGCGCAGCAATGAAGTCATTACAAAGAACCAGAGTCGGCAGTTTTTTGATAGATAATGCCCTTACTTTGGATGCGGTCAAGGGACTTGTTCATAATGGCGGGTTGGAAAACAATATAATACCTGTAGATGCGATGTTTCTTAATCTACGCGCGATAAGTGTAGATGATGCTTATTTTAAGCAGCTGCAGAACGGAAACCGCCTTACTTTGGAAATGATACATGAGAGCGGAAGTTTTGAAGATGACGAGAGGGCACGCATCTATAGCGGACAGGGCGTGTTTTTTGGAATATACCGTTATGAGCACAGTACAGGTACCTTTAGTCCGGTAAAAATGTTCATAACTTAAGATGCATGAAAACGATATGGAGGCTAGATTGAAAAATCAGCGATTTTTCAATCGGCAAATTTAGTGCTAAAGCGCTTATAGCGCTGCCCAAATTCGCAGGTTGAGGAAGGAGCATGTGTATTGATATGCAGATTATACACGGAACGACAGAATTTGCGCTGCCTCATAAAAGTGCAATTGCTATCGGCAAGTTTGACGGTATCCACTTAGGACATAGGAAGCTGATTGATAATATATTGGAACAGAAAAAGAATGGGTGCTTAGCGGTTGTTTTTACTTTTGACCCGTCTCCGGAAGTCTTTTTTAGTGGGAAGGCGGCCAAAGAGCTGATGACTGCTAATGAAAAGCGGGCGGCATTTGATAAAATGGGAATTGATGTACTGATTGAATTTCCATTGAATGAAGAAACTGCGGCGACGCCGCCGGAGTGTTTCGTAACAGAATATCTTATAGGAAAGCTTAATGCATCGGTTATTGCTGCAGGTACAGATATTTCTTTTGGAAATAAGGGTGCGGGAAATGCAGAACTTTTGTGTAAAATGGCGCAGAATGGAGGCTATTTTGCCCAAATAATAGATAAAGTTACATTTGAGGGTGTTGAAATCAGCTCTACACTCATCAGGGAGGCGGTAAGCAGAGGCGATATGGAAAAAGTAACGGCCTTGCTTGGAACGCCGTACCGGATAAATGGAACTGTCGTTTACGGTAGAAAATTGGGAAGGAAGCTCGGAATGCCTACCGTGAATCTGCAGCCTGCCAATGAGAAGCTTCTTCCACCGAATGGTGTTTACTGTTCATATGCATGGGTAGACGGAATTCGTTATCCCGCAATCTCTAACGTGGGGTGTAAGCCGACTGTGAGCAATGAACCGACAGTTGGAGTCGAGACATACATCTATGATTTTGATAAAAATGTTTATGGCATGGACATTGCAGTAGAGCTGCTTCGTTTTAAAAGAGCGGAAATGAAGTTTGATTCTACGGAAGCGTTGAAAGAACAGATGAGGAAAGATATCGATGAAGGCATAATCTTTCACCACTCTTTTTATAAATAACAAAGGAAGGATAAAAGACGGATATGAATCTTGAAATAATACTTTCTATGGCGGGCGGATTAGGACTGTTTCTATATGGAATGCGCGCCATGAGTGACAGTATAGAAAAGGTAGCCGGCGCCAGACTCAGGCAGATATTGGAGCAGTTGACCACTAATCGTTTTACGGGAATTCTGGTGGGTATAATTTTCACTGCAATAATCCAGTCTTCATCTGCATGCACGGTAATGGTCGTCAGCTTTGTCAATTCCGGACTCATGACCCTGTATCAGGCGGCAGGAGTCATATTTGGCGCTAATATAGGTACGACCGTAACTTCGCTGCTTGTATCTTTTAAACTGGAAAGACTGGCCCCTTTTATATTACTTGTGGGTGTTATCTTTGTCATGTTCGTTAAGGAAAAGAGAATTAACAGATTCAGCGAGATTATTATTGCTTTCGGCATTTTGTTTATGGGTCTCAGCAGTATGTCGAGCGCGATGTCGGGTATGAAGGATTCTCAGGCGGTCCTTGATTTGTTTGCTTCGCTTCGCACACCCATATTAGGCGTACTGCTTGGAACACTATTGACATCTGTGATACAGAGTTCGTCAGTCACAGTCAGTATTATGGTACTTATGGCAAATCAGGGACTTATCGGGCTGGATATATGTATGTTCATCATTCTGGGCTGTAATATCGGCGCTTGTACGCCGGCGCTCCTGGCATCATTAAATGGTAAAAAGGATGCGAAAAGGGCGGCAGCCATTCATCTTATTTTCAATATAGTCGGAACAATTATTGTTTATATTATTTTCAGATTTGGCGTTCATCAGGTTGTAGAGGTATTAACTAAGATAGCGCATAATGACGCCGGACGTACTGTAGCCTATGCGCATATCATAATCAAACTGTTTCAGGTTATAGTGCTGGCGCCCTTTATAGGAGCTATAGTCAAACTGACGTATGTATTCGTGCCGGGAGATGATAAGAGCATCAGTTACCGTGAAAGCCATCAGTTGAAATATATAGGCGAAAAGGTAGTGTTCAATCCTGCTACGGCAGTAGTGGAAGTTATCAAGGAACTGGACCGAATGGCGTCTTTGGCAACGGAAAACCTCAACCGTGCTATGAATGCATTGATTACTATGGACGAGGAAGAAATTGAAGAGGTATATGAAGTAGAAGAGAATATTGATTTCCTCAGTCATGCAATTTCAAACTATATGGTAACAATCAACCAGGCAACACTGCCCATCGAGGATTTGAAGGGCATAGGCGCGCTTTTCCATGTTGTTAATGATATTGAGCGAATCGGCGACCATGCGGAAAATATAGCAGAAGCCGCAAAGCATAGACTTGATACCGGTGTGGTATTCAGCAAGGAGGCACATGCGGAGATGGGAATTATGCTTGACATGGTCAATACACTGCTTAGGTTTTCTATGGAAATGTTCGTAAAAAGTTCTGATGAACACGAAGAGGATGTTAATAATCTGGAAGATGCAATCAATGAAAAGGCTAAGGAACTGCAGCAGAAGCATCTGAGCAGACTGACCAATAATGAATGTACTCCGGAGGCAGGCGTTTTGTTTTCAGATATTATTTCCGGTCTGGAAAGAGTTGCAGACCATGCGATGAATATAGCATTTGCTACAGTAGCGATGGATACGTGATAATATAGGTTGATACTGTTATTCTTCAATTATACCCATTGACATGTTACAAGAAGGTTGATATAATTATAACATACTTGTAACAAATATGTAACATTTTTAATGAATATGTTACAACTTCTAAAACGAAAAGGCAAATAGAGAGCAGTCAGAGAATTAATGAGGTATAAAAGATGAAACATAAATTTTTGTGTTATATACTGTCAGTTATAGTATTAAGCCAGTCAATGCAGGCATTTGCTACGGAAAATAAAGAGACTATTGATGTAGAGAGTGAAGTACAGGAAGACGACGCATCTGAAGATAAAGACACAGTTGAAGATGAGGATTCAGAGAATCAGGATAAGGATACACAGGAGACTGAGAGCCAGAGTAAGGATACGCAGGAGACTGAGAACCGGAATAATGATTCTCAGGATACGGAGAATCAGGACAAGGATACTCAGAATAGTGAAAGCCAGGATAAGGAAACCGGTTCCAGTATAAGGGAAGCGCTTGGAGCCCCGGTGGGTGTATCTGCCGTAGTAGAAGCTAAGACTCAGGAAGACTATGTCAAAGCCTATGAAGATGCTAAAAATGCCAATTGGGGTTATACCAATCTTGGAATAGCTAATGTGAGCAATAATTTAAATATAAGGGCAATAC
>CAMWWS010000073.1 GCA_947178085.1 uncultured Lachnospiraceae bacterium
GATATAATACAATAAAGTATGGTGGAAAATGTGAGAAGATAATCAATGTGCAGAAAATGAGCTATTCGGGAAGTGATAGATTTGCCAAAGAAATTAAGAGTTTTTATCAAGAAATGATAGACGAAGTGACTCATAATGACTGGGGAAAACTGGATTCAGATTTTGAAAAGAAAATAAAAAAATATATAGAAGGAAGTAAGGATGAAAAATGGTATTTAACAGTATTTAAGCGGAGTTCTTTTTTTAAAAAAAGAAGAAGCTGAATATATTATGGATAGTTGATTTATTCAGCTATCTCCATCCCTCAGAAAATCTAAAATGACTATACACCCGTTCTGTTCTTCACTTTCAATTTGCATATCCCCACCATGAACCTCCACAATCTGATGCACAAGAATCAGCCCAAGACCGTGCCTTAAATCCAATCGGTCATCCGTACTTTCCATATAATGCGGTTTTTCATTTAGCTCTTTCAATTTATCGGGTGACAGGCCAATACCATTATCTGCTATGGAAAGGTAAATACTTTCATCCGTACAATCAAGAGCCAGCGAAATATCACAGCCGTCCGGGTTGTGGCTGATGCTGTTTTGCACCAGATTGCCTACTGCTCTCGAAATTAGGCGGGCATCACAATTGAAGAAAATTGTTTCTGCATCAGGTGCAATTTCGATATTTATTGAATACTCATCAGACAGACCTGAGTTAAGCAATTCAGCAGCATATGAGCGCAACAAACCTGCCAGACAGACAGCGCTCTTGTGGATAGGCTGCATTTCATATTCCAGCTGTGATACGAGATTGAGGTCCTGTACCAATTCCCTGATCTTGACACTTTGCTGTCGGATAATTTCAGCCTCTTTGCAGATATGGGAATCTGCACTTTCTCCATGTGCAATCCGTTCAGCATATCCCATTATCATAGAAAGGGGCGTCCGTATATCGTGGGACACGCCGCTGATCCAGTTTGCGCGGGCTTGGTTTTGCCTGCTTAATATGTCAGATGCCTTGTTGATGCTGTCAGCTATTCCTGATAACTCCCCACGCATGGAAAGAGAAGTCGGTTTGCCGTTTCCGAGTGTTTCAATCGAAGTTATAATAGGTTCAGAGTTTTTCAGGATTTTACGTTTTGAAAAATAATAAACAAGAAACAGGATTGTTGAATCAACCGCTATTATCCCTATAACAAAAAAAGGAAGGGTTTTGATATAACGCTGTGAAAAGTAGTTGCCTGTTAATTTCATATAACTGTCTTTCGGATAGCCTAATATCAACATACCATCATCTGTATTTCTGATAAAGACAGGGTAACCGGCAAGATAACCTTTTGCAAATACAGCGACATCCTGAATCGTAAAACGTTCCGGTATTTCTTCCGGTACTCCTGTTTCCCAAACCCTGTTTCCATTCATATCCAGATAGACAGCCCAGATATTGTTGCTCTTTAACTGTTCGGATGCTTCTTCTGATATACCTTCCAAAGAAGCGGACGCAGCAGTTGCTTCTAACATATTTTGCGGCGAAAGACCGCCATAGTCTTTTGTCATAATCCCATAAAATGTCCAGCCAAAAGCAATGCCATTGGTAAATAATAGTATAAGAACCAGCCCCACGAATGATGCCAGATATTTTGAGATATATTTTCCAAGTGATTTCATTATGTCACTTCCTTGTGTTCAGTTTATATCCCAACCCTTTGACTGTAATCAAAGAGACAGGCTTTGACGGGTCTGTTTCAATCTTTTCACGGATTCTGCGGACATGGGCGTTTAGGCTGTTCTCATAGCCAAAGGGATTATCACCCCACAAGGCCTCGCATAAAGTATCAACTGTTACAATCCTACCCTCGCTGCGGGCAAGTGTTTCCAAAAAGATATGTTCCATTGCGGTCAGCGGGATGATTTCACCGGCTTTGCGGACTTCAGCCCGGCTAAAGTCAATGGTGCAGCCGTCCAAATTTATCAGAGGTGCATCTTCCTTATAGCATCGGCGTAAAACGGCATAGATGCGAAAAAGCAATTCCTGTGGCAGAAACGGTTTTACAATATAGTCATCCGCTCCAAGTCCTAACCCGGACAGCCTGTCCATAGCTTCGTCCTTTGCGGTCAGAAAAATCACCGGAACGTCTGAAAATGTACGTATCTGCTGCATAAGGAAAAAACCGTCTCCGTCCGGAAGCATAACGTCTAAAATAGCAAGGTCAGGTTTTTCATTTTGAACCGCAGAAATTCCTTCTTTAACTGAAACAGCAGTCACAATATTTCTAAAGCCATCATCCGATAGGATTGCCGTAACCATTTTAAGCAGTTCCGGCTCGTCATCCACAAGCAGGAGTTTCTTATTGTGTAAAAAAGAATGATCCATGATAATCCCCTCCGTGATTCTTGTAGCTCAGGCTTCCGAGCCTGAGCTTATTGTACCATATTTTTTTGTTTCAAAAGCCGTTTTGCAAAAAAGTAAGGTAAAAGTAAGGACGTCGGAAAGTTAATGTCAGGTTGGTGCTGTACCATAGAGACATGGAAAGGAGATGTTTTTATGGAATACATTATCACCACTGAACAGTTGACAAAAAAATACAAAAATTTTGTTTCTGTCAACAACGTTTCAATTCACATTCGAAAAGGCAGCATTTATGGTTTTCTTGGTCCGAACGGTGCGGGAAAATCAACTACTATGAAAATGCTGCTGGGGCTGACTGCACCCACAAAAGGCAGTTTTAGCATTGACGGAAGGCATTTTCCGGAAGACAGGCTTGCTATCTTAAAGGAAATTGGTTCTTTCATTGAATCGCCGTCATTTTATGCAAATCTGACAGGCAGGGAAAATCTTGATATTATCCGCCGGATTTTGGGACTACCAAAAGACTCTGTTGATGATGCCCTGAAGCTGGTCGGATTGGAGGAGTTTGGAGATCGTCTGGCAAAGAAATATTCACTGGGTATGAAGCAGCGGCTTGGTCTTGCCGGGGCACTGTTGGGAAGACCGCCCATCCTGATTCTGGATGAGCCAACCAATGGTCTTGACCCTTCCGGCATCCATGAGATTCGGAATCTGGTAAAATCTCTGCCGGATCTTTATGACTGCACCATAATGATTTCATCCCATATGCTTTCTGAAATTGAACTGATGGCGGACGATATCGGAATTCTAAATCATGGGCGGCTTCTGTTTGAAGGGAGTCTGGACGAATTGCGGTATAGCGCACAGCAGATGGGAAAAGCAAATAAGGCTAGTGAAGCAAACAAAGTTAGCGAAGCAAACAAAGTTAGCAAAGCTAACTTGGAAGATGTGTTCCTGGCAATGGTGGAACAGGATAATGCCGCCAGAAAGCAGAGGGCGGAACTATGAGCATACTGGCAATTGAGCTTCGGAAAGAAAAAAGAACGGGCGTTATACCGGTACTGTTGGCTGTTGGCATTTTGGGTGCGGCTTATACTTTCCTCAATTTCATTATTCGGAAAGAAACGCTTCTGAGTTTACCGCTTGCACCTATGGACGTTCTGCTGACACAGCTTTACGGTATGATTATGATTTTGAATATGTTTGGGATTATAGTTGGTGCCTGCATGGTTTATAACATGGAGTTTAAGGGTAATGCTGTCAAAAAGATGTATATGCTCCCCATAAGTGTTTCGGGAATGTATTTTTGCAAGTTCCTGATTTTATCGGTTCTGTTATTTGCGGCAGTAACTATGCAAAACCTTTCGCTTGCCCGGATTGGTATGACAGACTTACCGCATGGAGCGTTTGAAATGGGAACTTTGATTAAATTTGCAGGATACTCTTTTATCACATCAATACCTGTCTTGTCATTTATGGTTTTGATTTCGTCACGCGCTCCTAATATGTGGGTCCCGCTGGGCATTGGAGTTGCCGGTTTTTTAAGTGGAATGGCATTGGCTAATTCAAGTCTTGACCTGTTGTTGTTTCATCCATTTGTAATAATGTTAAAGCCTGCAGTTGCCATGAGTGCGCAGCCGGATATAACTTTTGTTATATGGGCTTGTATTGAAACGCTGATTTTCCTTGGTATAGGGTTGTGGATGGCAAAGAATCTGCGTTATGAGTAAGGAGGAATATTGATCATGAGTTTTATGGAACTTCTTAAAATTGAATTTATTAAAGTAAAACGTGGGAGGATCGTACCGTTGATTTTTATTGCCCCGTTGTTGGTGGTGGTCTCAGGAGTCGCAAACCTGAGCATGTACTTTACACCGGAATATACGAACGCATGGCCGGCTATGTTCATTCAAAGTGCGTTGGTTTATGCCTATTATCTGTTACCGTTTTCCATGATTGTGGTCTGTGTAATGATTGCAGGACGGGAAACAGGGAATAACGGCATCTTAAAAATGCTGGCTCTGCCGGTCAGCCGGTACGCGCTCTCTTTGGCAAAATTCTGTGTGATGGCATTTTACCTGTTTATGGAGATGGTCGTTTTCCTTACTGTGTTTGTGATTGCCGGGACAGTTGCCACGAGCACAATGGGAGTGGCTGAAACGCTGCCTGTTTTCTATCTGCTGAAATGGTGCGTCGGGCTGTTTCTGACAATGCTGCCATGCGTAGGGACAATGTGGGCGATTACTGTCCTTTTTGAAAAGCCGTTGCTTTCTGTGGGGCTGAATCTGCTTCTTGTAATACCCAGTGTGCTGGTTGCAAATACACCTTTATGGATAGCCTATCCTTATTGTTACAGCGGATATCTGGTGTCCTGCTCATTGCATGATTTTACGGCGGAATCAGGGTCAACGGCATTTTCACTGTTCCCATTCCTGCCGGTTGCGGTGCTGGTTTTTGCGTTGGTACTTGCGGCTGCCATTACACGGTTTGGAAAGAAAGAGATGAGATAAATTTATTATGAAAATATTTGTTGTGGTCTGCTTGCACCGATAAGTCTTTTTTGTAGAATGTCTGATTGTTTTATAATATAATAAGCCTATCAGGAGGTATAAGTTTATGTATGAAAATGCCGTTCTTTTGTCATTGCCGGAAAATGATAAGTTGAGTGGAGTTGGATTTTTACATCAGGTAAGTGTGAAAGAAACTTTTCAATGTCATACTCATGATTTTTTTGAGTTTTTTTATGTGTTGAAAGGGAAGGCCATTCACGATATTAATGGACAGAAAATGGTTTTGTCGCAAGGTACGCTTGTGTTTATCCGTCCTGCGGATGTACATCATTATAGCTTTATCAATAACTATGACATGGAAATGATTTCTATTGGTGTAGAGAGTGATATGGTTCAGTCGGCATGTAACTTTTTGGGAATGGATATACAGGAATTTGTGAAACCTTACCTGCCACCGCAAATTATTTATGCAGGAGGCAGTCACTGGGATATGGCGGAGAAACTGCTGCTGATAAATAAGAAGACAAGAGGGCAGGAAAGAAGGCAGTATTTTTTGTCGATTCTTCCGGAATTGCTATATCAAATGAAATTTGGCCGTGAGCAGCAGGATAAAATTATACCGCCATGGTTATCAAGTCTTGTGGAAGAAATGAACAGAACCGAGAATATCGTAGAAGGTTTGCCTAAAATGCTTGAATTATCGGGAGTATCACAAGAACATCTGAATCGGTCATTTAAAAAATATTTAGAGCTGACGCCGACTGCATTTATCAATATGAAGCGGATTGATTACAGCGCCGAGTTACTTTTGGAGGGAAAAGAGAATATTCTTGATATCTGTTATCTGTGCGGATTTAATAATGTCAGCTATTTTTATCAAATTTTCAAAGAAACATACCATTGTACGCCGAAGCAGTTCGTGAAAGAAAGGACGAGCATGCGAAATCAATATAGTGGAAAAATAAGTTAATATGCTATGAGAAAAAACTACATATGCCTGTTAAAATGGGTATCAGGTAATGGGAGGATAAGTAGAGATGTTTCCGAAGGATTTTACATGGGGTGCTGCAACTTCAGCTTATCAGATTGAGGGAAGTCCGACAACTGACGGTAAAGGCGTATCAATTTGGGATATTTGTTCAAAGCAGCCCGGAATAGTAGTGAATAATGAAAATGGTGATGTCGCCTGTGATCATTACAGGCGCTTCAGGGAAGATGTTCGTATTATGAAGGAGATGGGACTCAAGGCATACAGATGTTCCATCAGCTGGCCGAGAATTATGCCGGATGGTACGGAAAAAGTGAATGAGAAAGGTGTGAAGTTTTACAGTGATTTGGTCGATGAGCTTCTTTTAAATGGCATTACTCCTTATGTGACCCTTTTTCATTGGGATTATCCCGAAAAATTGATGAAGCGCGGCGGATGGCTTAACAGGGAATGTGTTGACTGGTTTGCGGAATATACACGGGTGGTTGTAGAGCATTTGTCTGATCGTGTGGACCATTGGCTCACCATCAATGAACCGCAGTGCTTTGTGGAACTTGGTTACGAGGAAGGCGTTCATGCTCCGTGTATGCGCGTGGGCAGAAGGTATGCATTTGATGTAGCGCATAATATGTTATTGGCGCATGGTAAAGCTGTTCAGACAATTCGCGCTTATGCGAAAAAGAAACCGTTGATAGGTTTTGCGCCTGCGCTGAATTATGTGATGCCGGATAGTTCTGCTCCGGAGGATATTGAAGCGGCAAAACAGAAGATGTTCAAATGCAGCAGGGATAATGGTCTTTGGTGCACTTCCTGGTGGACGGAGCCGATTTATCATGGCCGTTATCCTGAGGATGGTTTAAAAGAATTTGCTGAATGGCTGCCGGACTATACGGATGAGGACATGAAACTAATTAGCCAGCCGCTGGACTTCTTTGGCTTTAACTATTATCAGGCAAGCAGATATTCCGGTGTTAAGAAGCCCGGATATGCGGAAACTGCTGTTGAATGGCCTATTGAGCCGGAGGGTATTTACTACATGGCTAAGTTTTTGCAAGAGGAGTACGGTCTGCCTCTGCTGATTACAGAAAACGGTATGGCAAATCTGGATTGGCCTTTGCAGGATGGAGGCATTCATGATATACAGAGAATTGATTATATCGAACAGCATCTTAAGAATGTGCATAGAGCAATAAGTGAGGGAGTTGATATTCTTGGCTATATGTATTGGTCTTTCATGGATAATTTTGAGTGGAATAACGGATATCGAAAGCGATTCGGATTAATTTATGTGGACTATATGACTCAGCAGCGTATTTGGAAGGATTCGGCGCACAGATACAAAGAAATCATTGCAACAAACGGCACTTGTTTGTTGAATTAAGACAGCATTGCATTAAGATAGGAGCATGGGATTGAGATGATTGATATTACGACATTTGGAGCAGTAGGTGATGGGAAGACTATGAACACCGCAGCTATTCAGGCAGCAGTGGATGAAGCTGCAAAATCAGGCAGCATGGTTTATATTCCTGCCGGCGTTTTCCTTACGGGAACAATAGTATTGAACGGTGCGTCTCTGCATTTGGAGAGTGGTGCAGTGTTAAAAGCTTCAGGCAATATGGATGATTATCCGGAACAGCCCTATTTTCACAATGAAATGGGAGTATTGAGGGCAATGCTGGTGAATCTGGGACATGATAATGTGACAATCGAAGGCAGTGGCACCATTGATTTCAGTGGATCTGCTTTCTACGATATGGAAGCGTGGAATGTTCCGGAGGGTAAGGCAGCCTTTACCGAAGAACAGATCAAAGAGTGCACGCATCCGATTGGGATTCGCCCCGCGCGATGTCTCTTTTTCCATGCGTCAAAGAATATTACCATACGTGGTATAAGGGTCATTGACTCTCCTTGTTGGACATTGACATTCAGTGAGTGTGAAAATGTGAAATTGCTGGGGCTGACAATTGATATCGATTTGAATATCCCTAACGATGATGGTATTCATATCTCCGCCTGCAAGGGTGTGATAATTTCAGACTGTCATATTTCAAGTGGTGACGATTGCATTGCAATGGCCAGTATCACAAATTGGGAAAAGCCCTGTGAGGACATTGTCATTACAAACTGTGTACTGCGTTCGTGTTCGAAAGCCATTGTTATTGGTTATGTTTACAGTATTGTGCGCAATGTGCTGATTTCCAATTGCATCATTAAGGAAAGCAATCGCGGGTTGTGTTTAATGTGCAATGATGAAAGTTCATTAGTGGAAAATGTTCGTGTTAATAATATGTTGATTGATACCAGGATTCGCGCAGGTAACTGGTGGGGCAACGGCGAGCCGATTTTTATGATGGCAGTGAAGCATGACCATTATGTTCCCTCTTCGCAGCATCCTCACACAAAAACAGAGTGTGCAATTCGTAATGTACATATTGAGAATGTAACCTGTACGGGCGAGAATGCCATGGGTGTGTACGGCGTAAATGGAAATATTAAAGAGGTGGAGCTGCATAATATCGATTATACACGCAAGCCGTCTGCCAATATTGCACTCAAGGGGCATACTTTTGATTTTTCCCCAAGTAACATAGACTTTGAAGTGCCTGCTGATTGCGGACTCTATATAGGCGGTAATGCGGAAGTTAGGTTGGATAACATGATAATGCGTAAGTGGAGCATTATCCGGGAGTGATGCAAGTCTATGCATAGTTTACTCAATATTAATCCATTTATATTCATAGCGGTATGTGTGGGAGTTTGATTTATAAAATTCATCCGAATGGGTATACCTATCATAGGCTATCTCACTAATTATCTTCCCCTGCATGTCATATGTGTATATTTTTTTATATGTCATATCGCCATCGGAATTATAAGTAGACTCTTGAACGAGATTGCCCTGTGCATCATATTCATATTGGATTCGGCAACTGTAATTGGCATAATCTTTATTAGAATGATTTCTAGTTTCTGAAATCATGTTCCCCAGTGAATCATATTCATAGTCATGTTGAGAGATACCATCACTGAAGTATCCTATTTCACGAATCAAATTGCCTTGAGCATCGTATTCATATGTGTATTTGTAATGGTCTAATTCCTCACTATAATTGTCTGCTGTTACTACGAGCTGAATCAAATGCCCCTGAGCATCATATGTATAGCATTCTTGTCTTACCAAGTGGACATCACGGTCATTTTTTGATTTTTTGGTTTTTGTCATTAGGAGAAGATTGCCCTGCATATCGTATTCATAATTTACTATATAGATTCTTCCATCATAATCATATTCCGTTAATTGGACTATATTTCCAAGTGAATCATATTGGTATTCCCAATATATGTCGTTACCATAGCTGTATGCCTGATGTGATTTTATAATATTATTATTTTCGTCATACTCAGAATCATAATAGATCATCCTACCCCCACCCGGTTCGTAACTGGAAGTTTTTATTACCCTGCCGTGAGAATCATATTCATACTCTGTAGAATAGGCTAGTTTTCCTTTCCTATCATACATAAATTCCTTATAAAGAACCAATTGCCGCTCCGTGTTCAGTTGAAAATTTGATGCATCGGCAGTGATGACAACAATCATACATAAGCATAGTAGTATACAAATAATTCTTTTTTTCATAAATAAACTATCAGATAAAATTTTAATTTCTTGCATCAGCGACAACCTTTCCTACAAAATCCTGATAATCTGCTCATATAAACAGCTGCTTTTCTCCCAATGAAAAGTATGATTAACATGCATGTGGCCGAAAAGCCAATGCTTATAATCAACAGTCTGCTTAATCTCTTGTAAATAATCTGTCAACCTGTCGCTTTGATATAATCCGGAGCCGCCATCCATTTGTCTGAGCAACGAAGTATATGGGCTATGGGTGATTATGTAATCTACCTTATTATCATGCTTTTCGAGATTTACCAATCCCTCTTTTAACTCTTCTTCATTTGGTAATTCTCTTTCCCACCAGCTCATATGATTAATTCTATATAAGGCAAAAGGATTGCTATCTAATCTTTTCTTCTTTTCTTTGAAGTCCGGATCATCTGGTTCCAGAATGCCGGCGGATATATCATGGCTGCTTGCACCGCCAAAGGCAAAAAACGTCTTTTCTTCAATATTGAAAAATTGACCTCTCATAAGA
>CAMWWS010000074.1 GCA_947178085.1 uncultured Lachnospiraceae bacterium
CTTCATTTTTGCACAATCTGCGCATAAATCAGCTAAGTGTTATTAAATGTATCGGATATTTTTCAAAAGACTTTAGGGCTGTTCATATTTTTATTTTTTTATTTTCATCTATCACCCGTTACTCATAAAGATGAATAGAGGCCAGACGGCATAATATTCCGCAGGTTTCTTCCGCCCATGAATAGTTCGACATATATTTGCCGTTAAATAAGGTCTCCTTAATATTTTTTCCCTCCAGCACTTCATAATAATCACAGTAAAACTCATGTCTGTTCACATGGCAGTGCCCTCTGCCATTGCTGAAAACCTCTTCCACTCCATACTCTTCGAAGAGTGTATTCAGGTATACAACCGCTTTGCGATACAGACGCTTTACCTTTTCATCATAATCCCTGCCCTCCCAAAGCAGGTTTATGACCTTTTTCATAGCAACCTCACCCCCACAGTTGTCAATGCAGATTGCAAAAAGTTCTTTTGCCTTATTATTAGTAAATTCAATCAGTTCTCCATCTATAAAAATATCAAATTCACCAAACGTACGGACAGCCATCCTCTTATTAGTTTCGCCCGGTAAATGTTTATTTGCGTCACTATCTTCTATTGTATTCAATGTGCTGTTTACCAAATGTAGTAGATATTCTGCAGAAATAAAAGCATTTTCAAGATATATGTTATCCCGGTATTCCCCCATCCGCAGTATATTCAGATTGTTATAGATACTGTTTACGGATGTTTTAATTTCACGGGCAAGATAAGCGATATATACGTCCATAATACAACTCCAAATAGTACTCTCAACCGTTATCTGTTAAGAATATTATAAAGTGCATAAATATGAATGCAAGCTTACAAAAGCCTGTTTTATGGCAAATTTCACTGATTTTTTGTCATTTTTTTAATTAATGAATGAAAATAGTGGAAAACAGGAAAAATATGATACTTTTCTAATAAAAAATGTGATAATATTAATGTATGTATTATTTATAACTTTTATCAATATGTTCTGACGAGGTGGCACAATGATATTGCTGAAAGCAAACCCAAAATTGAAAAATGTATTTGCAAAATTGGTTAAAACAATGAATGTTACAGTTGCGTGGACCGACGTCTTCGTAATAGTAAATAATAATCTTATTTTAGCGGGTGATGTACGCTCGCTGATTTTCAGTTTTGATAACAGGAAGATATATACAAATATATTGGAAATACCGATTAACAGCAGACATATTGACACCATGCCAAGCGACGGTATGTTGGAAAATGTAATAAACATGTGCCTGTATGCTTTCGGTAAATGGGGCAGCATAGGAGCGCTTCGGGTAGATAAGGATTATGCGTCGCTTAACTCCCTGTTTGAAAGCGTGCTTGCTCCGGTAAATATAGAACCTGCTTTCAACTCGGAAAACTTCCGATTCTATAGAAACGGCATTCAGGTTACCTATGAAGATACTATACTTGAAGTATTAAAGTTCCTCAGAAGCGAAGGCAAACTAAACGAAGGTCAAAACCTGATAACCTCATCTGCTGACGAGCCGGAAAAAGAAACTGCAGAAATAGACAATTTTAGTGAAGATGAACCCATGCCGGAAGAATACACACATAATAATATGGAAGACAATGAGTATGATTCTGAAATCGGGCTTTGGAACAACCTTATATGGAAAAAGGAATCCTGTGTCTTTGAAAAGCGTTCCGGAAGCGGTGATTCTGCAGCCATGCCCAGAATAGGACATGACTTCTATATAACCGATAACCTGTGTCCAAGATGCAGGGAAAAACTATACATGGCTATGTATCCTTCCGGAAAAGAGCTGTTGATTGATACAGAAGAAGGCAGAGTATTTATGGCAAGAACATATACCTGCTATAACTGCAATTCCTTCTACACACCGCGTCCAAAGAAACTATTGCAGGAAGGCGATATATACAGCTTAAAGTTTGATGTGGACCGGACTGCGTATGAGGACTATCTTTCAATTCTGGGAGAAACTGCTGAAAGGACCGCAAATTATAAATTTAATGAATTTGAGTCTGAGCGAAATGGCGGAAAAGATGGCAATGCCAATCCGGACTCTTTCTATATAAATGAATTCAACCGCGGTACACCTGCGCACGACAACAGAAATGAAGACCAGGACTCAGAATCACTGAATGTCCAGGAGGCATGGAAAAAAACTCATGCCGAACGTGTCCGCGCGGAGAATGAGAAAGCCGAACGCGAGATTATGGAGCGTGAGCGGCGTGAACGTGAGCGGCTGGAGCGTGAAAAAGAAGATCAGGAAAGACTCGCACGCGAGATAGCCGAGCAGGAGCACAGGGAATTCGAAAGAATTGAACGCCTGAGAGCAGAGCAGGCACGTTTGGAGCGCGAAAAATTAGAGTGGGAACGTGCCGAACATGAACGAATAGAGCGTGAAAGAGCAGAACAGGAACGCAGGGACCGCGACAGGGCTGAACGGCTGAGAGCTGAACAGGAGCAACTGGAACGCGAAAAAATGGAGTGGGAACGTGCCGAACAGGAACGTTTAGAACGTGACAGGGCTGAGCGGGAACGTTTAGAACAGGAAAGAATCGAACGTGACAGAGCTGAACGCGAGCGTTTAGAACGCGAAAGGCTTGAATGGGAACGGACCAAACAGGAAAGATTAGCGCGTGAGAAGGCTGAGCGGGAACGCTTAGAGCAGGAAAGAATAGAACGTGAAAAAGCCGATCAGGAAAGGCGGGAACGCGAAAAAGCTGAGTGGGAACGTTTAGAGCGCGAAAAAGCCGAGTTCGAAAAAGCTGAAAAGGAAAGATTAGAGCGCGAAAGAATAGAACGCGAAAAAGCTGAAAAGGAAAGATTGGAGCGCGAAAGAATAGAACGCGAAAAAGCTGAAAAGGAAAGACTGGAACGCGAAAGAATAGAGCGCGAACAGGCCGAAAAAGAGCGGGCTGAGCGCGAAGAAGCCGAGCGTATCAGGAAGGAGCAGGAAAAGCTGGCAATAAGGCAGGAGATATTGCTCCTTTCAGGAAAAAACACTGATGAATTAAGAAGAATACTATCAGGCTTAGAACACAAAAGCGCAGCACAATCGGAGGAACTTGCATTAAGCGAGGAAGAGAGCAACTATATGCTGGCTGTGAGGGAGACTCTCCGGACGAAACTGAACGCCAAATATGTCGCGCGCATGAGCACGTTAGGCAATTTATCATACAAACAACTTTTCGATTTAAAGAAACAGATTGAAAGTGAATACGTCCTTTATAACGGAGAAAGGGACGATTATCTGGGTAAAATCGATACCTGTCTGAATAAGGCGGAAGCAGAAATTCTTGATCAAAAGGTAGAGTTAAGCAGAAACAAGTCTTATGCAGAGATTGAACGAATCATGGATGAGATTTCAAAGCGCAGCTGTCCGGATGATATAAAGCAGGCTGCTCTTAATAAGCTGGAACAGATAAAATCCGAACGCGCAGGTGTTGAGGTAGAAGACCTGATAGCACACATTCCTCTGCATCTGGACAGAAAACAGCTTGCAGTATATCTGGAAAAAATAGACAGATATAAAGGCGTTGACCTCTCCCCATATAAAGAGATTTTGGAAGAAAAATCTAATATGGCGGAAGAAGAAGAAATATCCGCCATGATGAAGCGCGGCGGCAAAAAAGACAGAGCTGCGTTATGGAGCCTATATGAAGAATTGAAAGCAAAAGATTATAAGGAAGAAAATAAGACGCCATATCTGGAACAGATATATGATAATATCCGCGAAATGGATGAGGAGCAAATCGATAAACTCTGTCCAAGCATTGTGCACCTTTCTTTCAACGACGGACTTGCAGTATATGAGCAGATTGAACAGGGTACATTTCTTCCTGAAATCAAAACCGATGCTTTGGAAATGATAAAAAGACGCCTTACCAAACTCAAGACGGACGAAAGCGTTCAGCTCATGCGTAAATTAAAACTCAATATCGAAGATAACATGACTGACTCCGATTGCGACGGTTTATATTTTTACGATGCCCGTGAAGAGATGAAAAAAGCAAGTGATGAAGAAAACCAAAACAGCTATTACGATAAGTACCATGATGCAATGATGAATGCCATAGACAGTTATGCCTCCCCAAGAGAGCCTTATGAATACCCTCTGATGGTCTGCGACGCTTCGCGCAGCCACACCGGAAAAGATGGCTTTGTCATTACTCCCGAACACATTTTTTACCATACGCTTTTTAATTCCGGCAGGATCAACATTCCGGATATTACAGAAATAAAGGCAAATAAAGGATTATTCAGCAAAGGAATCTATGTAAAATACTATGGCGGCAACAAAGAAAAGCTCCCCAATAATATAAATCCGGAAAATTGGGAGGCATTTGCCAAGGTACTGGGTGATTTTGTGAACTATCTCCATGAGAAACCGGAATCAAGAAGCCTTGAATACATGGCTGAGGAAAGTCATGATGTAAAATGCTGCTATCGCTGCGGTCACATCTATACAAATGGGAATGTATGCCCGAAATGCGGAAGTAAGATGAATAATTAATAGAAAGCTGATACACGGGATAAGACTACAGTCTTATCCCGTGTATCAGCATTTTTAATGTCTCTTCTATATGTTTATCCGTTGTGAGCGGAAGCGGCTTTCTTATTTCAGCAAGTTTTTTCATATCCCTGCCATTTAAAGTAATGATGTGTTCCTGCTCACGCTCCGCTGCCGGAATTACATATTGGTCCATTTCTTTTTCCAATTCATTTAATTTACGCATGATATCGGTAATCTGAGTCTTCCCCAGATTCACAGCATCCAGAAGATCCTTATAATCCTCTGTTATACGCTGACTGTCCGGTATGTCTGAAAAGATTTCTTCAGGTTCTTCCATAATGCCCGACTCATTGCCGTTCTCATAGACATACCTGTTATCCTTAATGTTCCTGTCCAGAAAGTTTAATGTCTGCGTTATTTTTCCGCCCTCGACCGTTATAACGAGCTTCGCCATAATACTGCCTCCTAGTTTAGTTCATATTATGCATACTGCCAATCTGAGCGAACTGGCCTTCCTCTTTACGCTCTTTCAAAGCAGCTGTAACCGTTGGAACCGCACCAACTGCCGTAAACACATACAGCAGAACCAAATTATAATAATATGTACTGGCTTCCAGATAACCTTCCTGCAGCAACGGTATAACTCCCTTAAATGCACTTAAGATGTTTACCTCAAAATATTGTGCAATATCTATAGCCCAGTCCAGATTGTTTCCAAAAAATGTCATAACAATCATCATAAGACAGCTTATTACTACGCCCTTTTTCGTAAGCTTACCGCCCAAAAGTTCATAGCCCTTGATAGTACATACCGCCATAACGATACCCGATACTGCCGCAACTCTTCCCATCTGACCGAAAACCACTATACAGATAACTCCAATCACTGAACCAAGCAGAGCTCCGACGATACCGCCAATCACATTTTCCCTTTTCCCATCATTCTTCCTGCTTGCCAACGTCACATCCTGACGTAATCTGCCCGCACATTCAGGGCACAAATGCATATAGCTGCCTCCGCTGACATAGCACGCAGTCTCTGTCTGCTGTCCGCAGAACTGACAGCATGGGGTAAATCCCCTGCTTTTCATAAAATCAATCAGGGCGTTAATACTGATATTTACATTCTCGCGCAGCTTATCCTGTTTAGGTGTACTTGATAATATCATCGTAAGCAGGTTGCCTTCCTGAGTCAGGTTCGCAATCGGCTTTACACTTTTTACAAACTGCTTAATATCTGCTTTATCCAATGTACCCATCGGACATTTTGCGCCAACTGTAACGCTGAACATATACGGATATTGTGAATTAGGAGCATGCAACAGAAATTCAAATTCAGCCCTCTGTCCATATATTACGTTTCTCGCCGCATCCAGTCTGAATCCAAGCGAAGCTGCCAACTGTTCATAGTTCTGTGTTAATTTACTCATTTGTCCTCTCCCTCATTTTCAATATTTATAAGCTGCACTTCGTCCATGACATCATGCATATAATATAATAACTCATATCCCTCTAAAAGTAAAAGAAAAATTAGTTTTTTTGTTGTTTTTAAGTATTTATCTTTCGTTGTCAGGTTTTCCCGCATTCATATCCGTATACATGTCTAACAGTCCGACTGTTTCCGCGGCTGGTCTGCCATACATATTGCAGCACTGCTT
Organism: uncultured Lachnospiraceae bacterium; assembly: GCA_947178085.1. The sequence continues at coordinate 6,188 of CAMWWS010000074.1, forward strand.
TGAAACCGTTTTAGCCTGCTTAGCCTTTTCATCCATAAGCACGCTCATCCGATACACTCCCTGTACCGATTCCGAATCCAGATGATTCATAATTTCCGCAATCATTTCTTCTTCATTCATGGTTCTTTATACCTCCTGATTTTCTCGGAACGCCGCCCTGCTTCACGCCGAATTTCCCACGCATGGCAAGCAGCGCATCTATCTGTTCATCAGAGAGCACATTCTGCTTTTCTAATATTTTTTCAGTAATCATTAATATATTGGCATAATATTCCATCGATTCAAGTCTGTAATAAGCGGCATATGCATCATCCGCCCAGGTGACCGCCCCATGATTTGCGAGCAGAATGCCGTTATGGGTATGGCAATACGGCGCTATTACTTCAGGCACCTCCTTGGAACCAAGCTCCGCATAGGGTGCAATCGGCACATCGCCAAGCGTAATCACCGCTTCCGCCAGCACAGGGGCATCCAATGGTATTCCTGCTATAGCGAAACAAGTACATATCGGCGGATGGGCATGACAGACTGCGCGAATCTCCGGATTCTCCCTATATGCCCTGAGGTGCATTTTTAACTCCGAAGACGGTCTGTATGTCCCCTCTATGACATTACCGTCCAAATCAACTTTTACCAGCATCTTTTTCTTCATAAAACCTTTAGAAACGCCTGTAGGAGTTGCCCATACCTCGTTTTCGCCTGTTTTAATGGAAATATTCCCATCATTGGCTGCAACGAAGTTCCTAACATACATACGCTGCCCGATGTCGATAATTGCTTTTTTCGCTTGTTTTTCTGACATATATTCCATACTGTTTATCTTGCCTCCGATTTATTACTGTCCGCTTATTTCTGCATTTTTACTTTCTTTTATCTTAAAAATCTCCTTAAGCGATTCCGTATAAGGCTCTCTTGCAATTCCGTATTCCGTGACTATGCCGGTAATCAGATCATGGTCTGTAATATCAAAAGCGGGATTAAAAACTTTGACACCCTCCGGCGCCATGCGCTCCTTATACCACATTTCCGTCACTTCATGTTCAGGCCTTTGTTCAATCTTAATATCAGCTCCACTCGGAGTCGCCATATCAATCGTCGAAGTCGGCGCACAGATATATACCGGTATGTTATAGCGTTTTGCCACAGTCGCTACAACAGATGTACCGATCTTATTCGCGGTATCTCCATTGGCAGCTACCCTGTCACAGCCAACAAAAACGGCGTTCACCCATCCGTTGCGCATGACAGTAGCCGACATATTATCACAAATCAGCGTTACGTCCACCCCTGATGAAAAGAGCTCATATGCAGTAAGCCTTGCTCCCTGCAGAAGCGGTCGTGTTTCATCTGCAAAAACATGAAAGTTATAACCTCTTTCCTGTCCTAAGTAAATCGGTGCAGTAGCAGTACCATATTTGCAGGTTGCAAGCTGCCCGGCATTACAGTGTGTCAGAATGCCGTCTCCCGGCTTTACCAGGCTCAGTCCGTATTCACCTATTGCCCTGCACACTCGAACGTCTTCTTCTTTGATAGAAACTGCTTCCCGCTTTAACAGTTCCTTGATTTCTGCTATCGGCTTTTCCCTATTGTTCAGGCAGACTTTATCCATACGGTTTAACGCCCATGCTAAGTTGACCGCAGTTGGTCTTGATGAATTAAGGTATTCTTTCTGCCTGCTGAATTCCTGATAAAATGTATCAAAATCCTCTGACTTAATGCTCTTTGCCAGCAGATAAATGCCAAATGCCGCCGCCACGCCGATTGCCGGAGCGCCGCGCACTTTTAATAAATATATGGCATCCCAGATTTCTTCTCCTGTTTTTAAACTTATTATCTGTGTCGTTCCCGGCAGCTTCGTCTGGTCAATAATGACAAGTGCGCCATTTTCATCATCCAGTTCCACTGTCTCATAGTCCATTATATTTTTTTCCATTGTGACTTTATGCCCCTTTCATTTAAAATACTCACAGCAAATAATATGTTGCCGGAAAAAGTTTCTCTAAAATGCGGAACACCGGAATATACACCGCAAGCCGTATCCAGACAGGGCAACAGATAATACAGCCAAGCGTCAGAATCGGAATCGCCGCCGCTATCGTCTCCTGTTTCCTTAAAGCCAATCTGAGTATACTGCAATATACCACAATCAGGAATTGATAAATCAGAAGCCTGAACGCTTCCCCGGCCAATCCTCCAAGTTCTGTTATCTGATTCGTACAAATCAGGACTGCAAAAGACACGAGAGAGGTATAAATCGCAGGAATCCAGATATTCGCCATAGTAGTTATATAATCAGGTACAATTCGCAGGAAACGTTTCTCCTGCCGGTCTTTCCAATCTATCAACAGTCCGCACATACCGCTTAAAAATATACAGACCGCCAGAATACCGCGGATGTTGAATATAGTTTTCATATTCTGCTGTTCATCATTTATACTCACGGAATCATTGACATCGTTTCCGATAGGATAATTATCGCTATAACTGCTATCGCTTTTATATTTACTGATATAGCTGTCCCCATTGTATACTAAACCAAAAGTACTTCCATCCGAAAGATGCGTCTCATATGCGTTTTTTGCAAATGCTATTATCTCTTCTCTTTCACTTTCACTTCTCTGTGGCACACTAAAATCAGGTATATCTTTGATATAGTTTACATAACTTTCTTCCGAATACCGCGTAAACACTGCGGCTGCTATACGCTCTTTAGCTATCTGCGTCACAACGGAAGCTGAGTCGGCATATAAAATAATCGAGTCCTGCCATGTTTCCTCGCTTATCCTGTCCTGCAAATCCTGTGGCAGAATGAAACCGCAGTCAATCTCGCCTCTTTCTACAGCCTGCATGAGCATCTCTTTATTTTCATAAACCTGAAATGACAGAATACCCTCTTGCTCATGCAATAATGATATTAAGCTCTGATTCCATTCCTCACTAGTCTTGGATAGCTTCTGTCCTTCCTCCATTTCTATCATGACACCTACCGCAGATTCCACATGTTCTCCCTGTTCCAACCCGGAAACTGCTATTGCAAGAATGAACAGTCCTATCAGCATAACCACAAAGGCAGGTATCTTAATCATCCTTTTCATTAATAATAAAAACCATATCAAATATTTCTTCATGCACTGCCCCTCCTTCGGATTCCGTAAGAGGCTGCTCCAAAAACAAAAGTATACAGTATCAGGATTCCTATCGTCTTTCCTTTAACTCCTCCCAGATACATACTGCCCACCGCTTCAATAAGATAGGTTGTAGGCAGAATTTTCCCTATACTCTGCACTGCCTTCGGAAGAAATGCAGACGGCATAATCCCACCCGAAAAATATATCATAAGCGTAGAAATAAAAAACAAAATCAAGATTGCTGTGCTTCCACTGTTGGCTATCTGAAATATCATGAAAATAAAAGTCGCAATACATATTAAGATGATAACAGCCGTTCCCATCTGTCTTAATCCAATTTCCGGCAGCCATGCGGAATATCCAAGCATGCTCATAATTCCCTTGATTAGAAATAAGAAAAATAAACTGCTCAGAGTCATACTGCATAATCCGCAAAGCCACTTACCGAAACATTGACGTCCGATACCTATTTCACTCCGCTTAAGCTGGCGGCGCAATGCGTCAGGATAAGGCTGCATCATAGGATAACACGCCATACCGATCAGCAGTAAGAAGAAAATCGAACCCGATGCAATTCCATATTGGAGAAAAGTCAGACTACCGGTCGCAGATATATGCTGAGACTTAAAAAGCGCCAGCCTATCCAATGCAAAAGCCAGATTAAACATATCTATGT
>CAMWWS010000075.1 GCA_947178085.1 uncultured Lachnospiraceae bacterium
ATATAGTACTTTTTGTGTCAATACTTTTTACACTATATTTTAAATATATAAATGCAGGGCTGGAATTATTGATAGAAAAATGGTAAACTTGTTTCGTTTAAGAAATGTGAATTTTTTCTACACTTGAATTTTTTGAGGTGACGAAAGTATGGAACACATAGCAGAATTGGGCGGAATTGTCACAGGCTTCAATGTCACAGATCAGTATATTGACTGTATGTGCGGTAAAGATTTGATTAAAATAGATAAACACTCCCGAGACATTATCTGTCAAAAGACAGTTTTTGAGAAAGAAGGCTTGTCAAGAAAACTAATTTCAGATAATGAACGGATTTTTATATATGATTTTTGCACACTTTATATATTAAACCAAAAGAATTATGAACTGCTCGGTAAATATCAATTAGGCGATGATTTAAGTTCCGACATATGTGGGATAGCAGTTGATAATGATACCATCTATTGTTCCATCCGGAATGGAAAAATCATTACACTTGACAAACAGTCGTATCTGGTAAAAGAGTTTACGGTTTCCGAAAGCAGTATGTGGAGCATTAACTCATACGCACAATATTTGATTTGCGGAACGGTAGACGGAAAATTACTGCTACTTTATAAATCCACTCTTTCCATTGAAAAAAATCTTGTTTTAGGTAAGAAAAACATCGGCAGCCTGTATATCGACAAAGACACTTTATATGCCGCAAGCCACGATGGAAAACTTTTCAAAATTGATATAAAAACCTTTGAAGTTGAGACTTCAACGAAGAATGTGCATAAGAAAATGTTCGTCGTTGCAGGAATATACAAGGATATGCTTATAACCGTATCATACCCTTGCTCTGAAATCGCTTTCTGTAATAAAGATACATTAGAAAAGATAAAAGTAATTAATACTCCGTTAAAGTTATCAGGACGTACATATATAGAAGATAACTTTATGTATATTTCTTCCCGCAATATTTTGGGGATTGATAGGATTAATTTAAATGAGTAGCGAATTTTTACAATTCCTGCATATTCGCCAGCACCCTCTCCAACAAGCCGTCCAGAATATCCGCGTCCTCCTGAGTCATACCACGATAGAACAACTGATTCATTTTCTCAGATACCTGCTCGTACTTATCCTGCAATCCTCTGGCAGTGTCAGTCAGACAGATAATCACCTGTCTTTTATCAACCGATGAATTCTCCCTCGTAATCAATCCGGAGTTTTCCATTCGAGCCAGCATTGCAGTAAGAGTGCTCTTTGCCAGACCTGTCTGATGCACAAGGCGGGCAATGGGAATGCCGTCCTCCTGCCAAAGCACATATAGAATTCGTCCCTGGGGACCATTGAATTCTTCAACTCCGCTTTCGCTGAGCAGCCGCTGGAATATCCTCCCTTGTACCTGCTTGATTTGTGAAATAAGAAAACCTGTTCTTGTTTCCATATATCCTCCTTTACTCTATATATTGTCATATAGAACTATATATATCAAGTACTATGTCAACTATTTTACTTTAGCTAAATAATAAATAGTGAAAAATACCTACTGCTTAAAAATATCCGCAAACCATTCATAAGGAATCTCAAACGCAGGACTTCCGCTGGCCCCATGCTTAATCTCATACCTTTCATAACATAATACAATACCATCCGGCGTCAGATAACATCTCAAATCTCTAAAATTTTTAACCAAAACATTATTATCAAATGCATCGTTCCAGTAATCCATGCCCATCATCTCACAATACTTATAAATCGCCCCTGTCAGACGTTTCATATAAATACTCTCTTCCACCGTAAAGAGATCATCCATATGCAGCATAAGCCCTGTTTCGCGGTCAAAAATCAGGGGCATCGATTGCTTCCAAGCTCTCATTCCGCCCTCATATCCTCCTCTGGAATAATGCATTGAAATATATTTTTCTCCAATATATAAATTGCAGTACTCATGCTCTCTGTACCATGAAATCCATTGATCCTGCCTCAATTCGCTCATTTCCTGAAAAAAAGAATCTTTATCTTCTAAAGCAAGTTCCATCAGTCTTTTCATCTGCTGGTTCAGCTGTTCATAAGAATCCAGTTTAGAATTAAATTTAGGAAGCGTAATACTGAAATGTCCATAAACAGAGCCGGCTTCTCTTGTTCCGAAAGCTTCTTCATAGTACAGATCTCCATCTGCGTCCAGATATTTTTCCGCATTCTCATCTATTCTTCCCGGATAATAGATGTCAGCTTCATGTAAAAGAGAGGTATCCAAAACCAACTTTTCAGCCGTCAAAGGTTCCATGTCTTCAAAAACAACAAATGTTTCCCCATTCAGAATATGCCAGAGAACGCCTTTCGTTTCAGATTCATAATATCTTGCAAATACCTGTCCGTTTACCAGAAAGATACCTCTGTTATGCCTTCCGGAGTACCAAGGGTAAGTATCTTCTCTGCTTTGATAGCCATTCTCTGACATTTTCTTCCTTCCTGCTATAATTCTATCTTCTCCCGTTGTTAAATCTACCCTGCGTATTTTCTCTTCATTTATTACATATGCCTGTCCACGCGTTATTGTAAAATGCAATACACCAAACGCTAAAATCTCTTCTTTTCCCTGCGCATTCAGACGTACCAACAGATTCTGATTTCCTTCCACTAAATATAAATCTCCTTGATAAGGAAGTATATCCCATATCCCATCTTTTTTATGTAATATTTTCTCCTCTTCTTTTCCATCCATACTGCTCTTATAAAGCACATATTCGTCTTCATAAACCAGATAATAAAGCCATTCCCCATCCGTCACAAACTCCATACATACTTTAGGAACCAACAATTCGCAGCCGCTTCCATCCAAATTCATGGAATAAATATAACAGTCATCCGCTGCCGGTTCCTCTGTCAACAGATAAAACGGATCATATTCCCTGTCGTAAACAGAACGGAAATAAACCTTATCCTCCAAAACGATCAGTTCCTGCATAGGAAAATCAGAAATTTTCTTAAGTCCTCTTCCGTCCGTTCCTACACAGTAAAGTGTCCTGTTGTCACTGACATTTATAAAATAAACCTGATCATCCCTGACATAAATAGAACCCGGAATCTGGTCGGCAACTACCTCTACAGGCATCCCTGTCCCTTTCGTGCGGCATAAGGAGTAATTTTCCGCCTGACTTCTGAAGTAATAATATCCGTCCGCATAAGTAATGCTGTTTCCCTGTTTCAGATTTTGAAGGCACTGCACATAAAAGTCATCATCCTCGCTGTATAACTCTGCTGTCAGATTGTTTTCCTCTTTCGCAGTCTGTACCGGGATTTCCTCCGACTCTGTGCTTACTCCCGCGCTGCATCCTGAAAATAACAGCAGTATACCTAATCCTATGCATCTTTTCACTCTATTCATTCTCATACCTGCTCCCGTCTGTCCGCTTTAGCGGACACCCAAATGATACCGCATGGATGCATCATTTTCGCATCAATAATGCATCATTTTCCCATCATCAATGCATCATTTTTGCATCATTTATATGCATGACGAAAGCAGTTTTGAGTGAAAATCCCGGTTGAAGCACATTATAAAAGGGATGTCGCATTAAGATTTTTCAATCGTTAACGCGACATCCCCTTTATTTACAAGAATTAATAATTCTCCGCACTAACCTCAAAATATGCCTGTGGATGTGCACATACAGGGCACACCTCCGGAGCATTGGTTCCTACCACGATATGGCCGCAATTACGGCATTCCCATACCTTCACTTCACTCTTGGCAAATACTTCCGCCGTCTCCACATTCTTAAGAAGCGCACGATAACGTTCTTCATGATGCTTCTCGATAGCCGCTACCATACGGAACTTAGATGCCAGCTCAGGAAAGCCCTCTTCCTCGGCAGTTTTAGCAAAGTCTTCATACATATCCGTCCACTCGAAATTCTCTCCATCGGCTGCGGCGTTCAGATTCTCCACTGTGTTTCCGATGCCGTTCAGCTCCTTGAACCACATCTTGGCATGCTCCTTCTCATTGTCCGCCGTCTTGAGAAACATCGCTGCAATCTGCTCATAGCCCTCCTTCTTTGCCGCAGAGGCAAAGTATGTATACTTGTTTCTCGCCTGAGACTCTCCGGCAAACGCCGCCTCCAGATTCTTTTCTGTCTGTGTTCCTGCATATTTTCCGCTCATCTGTTTGTCCTCCTGAATTTTGTTATTTTAATTTGTTTGAGTGTACCACACTTTTCGATGGCTTACCATACGATTATTCTTAATTTATGAAAATATTTTTGTCACTTTGAATAAAGTTCTTATTATCAGAAACCTACTCAGCTCTATCTAAGCAGACTTTTTTCAACACAAAGTTCCCAATCCCCCGATTGAGTCAAGAGAATGTCACAAACTTTTTAACTTTTTTGAGTAAAAATCGCTGAAATCCACATAACTTCTTGGGCGTGCGGTTACCTATTACTAAGTCAGAAGTGTATTTAATGACGAATTAGTGTCAAGTGTTTTGCTCTGATTTTTTCTCGAATAAAAGCCAAAGATATCTCTCCGGCTTTTTTAATCAACAACTATTACCTTGCTTTCTCCTTAATTACAAATATCTATTTCTTTGTGCTCCTCAAATTTACACACTATATCATTCACCTTTTCATATACATCATGAAAATTCGGTTTATTTTTTACACCTTTCATTTTTTCATAAGCTTCTTTGAGTTCAACGAACTGTGCTCTGTATGCTTTGAAATCTCCCAACTCTCTATCTGTATCTTTCCATATCTGATACAGTTCATCTACATCAATTTCTGTAATAAAAGATATTATATAAACATCCAACACATCTTTCATTCTCCTACATACATTTTCACCTGAAATCGCATATATTTTATCAGATAGCATTTTTGACAGGCTTGCACCATTAATTGATATTCCATTCACATATGAAATATATGGTTCGCAAAATTGGTTCTGCCTGACACTTAAATCAATACTTGCGATTTTCTCTCCATTTTCATTAATAATTATAAACCCTGCTGATTTTCTTTCGCCAAATATTCTGCTGGTTTGGACATTCAAAGAAGAGTCTACTTTTTTTACCGCACCTTGCAACGCCTTTTCCATTTCCTCCATAGTTGGGCCTTCCCCGACCCAATCTCCATCAATATCTCTGGTTGCCCTTTCTACCTTTGACGGATTATTGTCCCTGACTGCAAGGTTAAGAACCATGGCCCCTTTAAACACAATTGGTACACCTGCTTTTGACAGTTCTTCCATTACATTATATAAAAACTCCATCAACTCCAAATACATCACCTACTCTTCATAGTATTCCAACGCCCATACCTTATACTTTTCGAATCTTGACTGCAAATGTTGCGGTATCTCAAGTCCATCAAAACTCTCATCATGTTCTTCATAATAATTTGCCAGACTCTCCGTAATAATCTGCTCGTCACCATTTTGCTCCAAAAGGTCAATAATAGTTCTATTCACCGTAGTGCATAGTAGACCATTTCGCTCTTCACACTCAAGTTCTTCCAAAGATGGCACTATAATCTGCTCTGTTCCTTCAACCTTCTGTTTCTTATTTACAAATATTTGTGCCACAGACCTATATCCACCATTGGTAAGTCCCAAAAAATCAGCTGCTGTATCAAACGCTAATACACATTCTACATTCGTTAATAAATTTCTCAACCAGTCATTATATGCCATGACAGCCATTTATGACATCTCCTTTTCTGCTTTCTCTTAGTTGTATAATAACATAAAATCACAAATTCTTCATTAAATCATATACTATATTTTTCATTTTAATATCAGACTTCACATTCTCCCATTTTCACCAGTGGGCATCAATCTTTAAAGATTTTCGAATTTCTCGTTTTAAGCCATTATATTTTCTAAATAAACTCTTTGTTGATTTATCCGCTATAAGTTCATTGAACATCTTATCAAAATTTATAGTAATTCTCTCTCCACCCTTGCCTCGAAATATCTTATCTTCCTCCCGATAAATTATTTTATACATTGTTCCAGGGACAACTCCCATATATGCTTTTTCAAAATTCTTCAATTTACTTAATATCCGTCTGGGTAAATACACATTATGAGTATATCGGTAAATAACATGATGAGCTTTCTCAGATTTTGGCGTATTAAGCAATAATCCTCTAATATCAGTAAGTATATATTTTCCTATGAAGCCTTTGTGAAATCTCTTCCTGACCTTCTCTTTCAAGGATTCTTTTTCTTTTGCAACTTCTTCTCCCACAAAATCTTCTCCGATAAGAACCGTTATTTCATTTATTTCTTCTAAATTCTGAAACAACTCTTCTCCTATAAAAGCTTTTTCACTTTCATCATCTTTCATTATCATATAGATGTTATAAATATTATCACATAATTCCATGTTCTGTATAACACCTTTATCAACCAGATGGCTAATTAGATTAAACTTCATCATGTTTTCTAAATCCAACGAAAATAAATACTCTACATTATTTTCCTTCAACTCCTGTAGCAAAACCTCATATGCCTCTAATTGAACTTTTAGTATATTATCATATAATGATTGTTTTATAGACCTACGAACATTGATGTAAGTTAATATACTAATAATAGTTGCCGCTAGTGTAAATATTATCCAAAATAAATCCTTATATGCAGTTAATATTGTAATTGTATCTTTCATTACTTTCTCCCCATTTTTTTGATATAAATATATACACTACTCATAAATTGTAAAACGAAATATGCCAAATAACAACTACAATTTTTCAGTCAGAATTCCTCAATTCCGATATTCTCATCCCCACTCAATGATTCAGTCACTTCTTTTCTCCCAAAAGAAGACTATCACCTCAAATTGGCAGACTTGAGGCAAAACACAACGCCCCATACCCAACCCTCTCATTAGGGTATACTTTTTCTCCCCGTATCGGTTTTGCGCCACTCCGAAGATATGCCTTTACCTTTTCCCCATAAAGATACGGGTCGTTGCCGTTTACAATCCCCCACTGCATCAACAGCGCTGCCGCACCTGTGACAAACGGCGTGGCGAAAGAAGTTCCTGTGACAGGGGCATATGTCCCTTCTCTGGTCGGAGCTAAAATATTGACTCCCGGAGCAGTAATATCCGGCTTTACTAAAGAACCGTCTATACGGCTGCCAAGTCTGTCCTGATATAAGTATCCCCTGCCTGAAAAATCCGCATATGCCTCCAACTGAGTCTCATAAGCCCCCACTGTGATTACTTTGGAAGCTGTGGACGGAATAGTCAATGTTATATCCGGCGTAGGTCTGACGAATCGAGTCTGCCCTGAGCGCACAGTTTCGGAAGGAAGGTACAGCGTATAATTACCGGTCACTGTTTTAACAGGTTCCAAAACAAATGTCCATACGCCGCTGTTAATATATCTTCCGTTTCCCCTCGGAAGAAAATCGAAATAAATTTCCTGACTGGTCATATATGGGGCAGGTTCACCATTATATAAAAGAATCCTTGTCTGCTCTAAAATAAAGGTCTGTTTACCAGCTCTGCCGGTATTTATATCAAACTCTTCCCCAATAGGAGATTTCAATCTTACATTGTAGATATCTGCGTAATCTTTCCAGAGTTGGACATTCAGCCCTGTTTCATAATTTCCCACCACAAGTTCCACAATCGCTCGTGCTTCTCCCATTGTGCTTCCGCCCAAACCACTGCCTGCTGCCGTACCGTCAGATACCGAGCCGGTATTCGTACCAACGCTTCCCCCGGTATGCCCCCCTGATGCACCCTCATTGCCGCTTCCCACACAGATGACGCTCCTTCCTATCTCTGAAACATTATCAATAAACCTCTCCAACAGAGAAGTACCGTTATGCGCACCATAAGTATTACCAAAACTGAGATTGATTGAAATAGGCCTACGTAATTCCAATGATTTTATGACTACATAGGTTAGGGCTCGCATTAGCTCTGTCGTCCTCGGAAACGAATTTGCTCTGGGAGTTCCAAGCTTTACAATGATTAATTCGCTTTGCGGAGCAACACCTTCATAGACGCTTCCGTAACCATCTCCGCTTCCTGCCGCTATGCCTGCCACCGCTGTTCCATGCCCCGATGTATCCACACTCGGCACCAGCATATTCCCATCAATTTCCGAAGATGCATTCAACGCTTCATTAATCTGCGCTCTGTCAAATTCTACTCCTGTAAGGAAACCGGCAGGCGGTGCATAGTCTTCTTTTCTTTCTTCCGGAAGCAGATTTCTCATTGCAATCTGTTCCCATACCCGCTCAGCTTGCAATGTCTGATCCCACAAAAAGAGGATTCTGCTCGTTCCATCCGCATTTCTGAAATCCTGGTTCCTCCATGAAATCCCTGAATCAATGACAGCTACTAAAACCCCCTGCCCCCGTAGCGATGAGACAACAGAGTTTCCAGTCAAAATGCATGATGCGTTTTTCCCTTGCAGGATGTCAAAAAAAAGCCGCTTAGGCTTCTCTATATATTCAATCTCTTCCACCTCTGCCACAGCATCCAGCAAAGACTCCGGCACAATCAAAATAGCATATCCCGCTATTAACTCCTCTATCTGTATTAATCTTCCACGTGGCAGAGACAAAAGTGAGGACAATCCCTGTTGCAGATTGCCATGATATTTTATGATAATCTCCCAGGTATTGTCCTCTTGTTCATAACCGATATTCAGTTCCAATGATTTATCACGTTCATCCATCGGAGTTTCCAATGCCAGATTCAGCAGATTTTCAAACTTTTGGGAAGCCATGAGCGCTCCTTTTTGACTTGCTTAGTCAAAATTATACATTATCATAAATATTGTATGTGCATGCTTCCTATAACGTGACCATCATGTTTCTTTGTCATTACTATTCTTCTTTTCTTACATAATGCGTTTTTCGTCCTGAACCTAGTCTCTTAATCGCGCCTTCACTAACCAGTCTTTTCAGTGCTGCCTCCACAGACGAACTTCCAAGAGTCGGACATCCTGCTAGAGCATCCTGTTTCGTAAATGTACCTATCTTAGAATTTGTATATTGCTTAACAATATCATATGATGTGCTTTTCGCACCTGACTGCCATACAAAACCTACACGACTTTCAAATTCTCTGTAACACGAAAGAATAATACCAAGCATATACTTAATAAACTCCTTCGGGTCATTTTCATCCGTATGCCACCCTTGATCAGCAACTGCAAGCACATCATAATAACTTTCTTTTGTATCCGCAATAGCCTTTTCAATACTGATATATTGTCCAACCATATATCCATTTTTATATAACAACAACAACGTTAACAGACGGCTCATTCTTCCATTACCATCATTAAACGGATGTATGCAAAGGAAATCCAATATAAAACAGGGGATAAGAATCAATGGATCAACAATCCCCCTGTCTAATTCATTTCTATACGCTTCACACAATGACATTACTGCATCAGGTGTCTCATATGGCTCCAGCGGAGAAAAAATAACTTCTTTTGTTCCGTCAGATAATGTCTTTGCAATCTCATTAGCTGTTGTTTTAAATTTGCCCCCATACGAAAATGCTGTATGCTTAAGCAATTCACCATGTAACTGCAAAATATAATTGGGTGAAACAGATATATGCTCATGACTTTCATGAACAATATTCAATGCATTTCTATATCCCAAGATTTCCTTTTCATCTCTATTTCTGGGAGTTGTCTTATCTTCAACAAGCTGCTTTAGACGGGCACTTGTAGTTACGATTCCTTCAATTCTGTTGGAAGCCTCGGTACTCTGTATTTTGGCTATCTCTACAAGGCGCTCCAACTCTACCGGTTTTTGTCTGATATATAATTCCTGTTTTCCTTTAAATTCATGAATTTGCGTAAGATAAGATACTATTTCATTATCCCAGGTTCTGTCCGCTAATTTTGAATAATCAAAAGCCTTCACACTAATACCCTTTC
>CAMWWS010000076.1 GCA_947178085.1 uncultured Lachnospiraceae bacterium
AGCAGGAACGTCAGAATTCCCACATCGAGCTGATTGCGTCTGAGAACTGGGTAAGTAAAGCAGTTATGGCGGCTATGGGAAGCCCGTTGACCAATAAATATGCGGAAGGATATCCGGCAAAAAGATATTATGGCGGCTGCGAGTGCGTTGATGTTGTGGAGAATCTGGCAAGAGAACGTGCAAAGGAACTGTTTGGCTGCGAGTATGTAAACGTTCAGCCGCATTCAGGCGCACAGGCTAATATGGCAGTATTTTTTGCCGTAATGGAGCCGGGCGATACATTTATGGGAATGAATCTGGACCATGGCGGGCATCTGTCTCACGGTTCACCGGTAAATATGTCAGGAAAATATTTTAACTGCGTGCCTTATGGAGTCAATGATGATGGATTCTTAGACTATGATAAAGTTCGCGAGATTGCACTGGAATGCAAACCTAAGATGATAGTAGCGGGAGCTTCTGCTTATGCAAGAACACTGGATTTCAAGAAGTTCAGAGAGATTGCAGATGAAGTCGGAGCTGTTTTAATGGTTGATATTGCACATATTGCCGGTCTTGTAGCAGCCGGTTTACATCCAAGTCCGATTCCTTATGCGCATGTAACTACGACTACAACTCATAAGACTCTGCGCGGACCTCGTGGCGGTATGATAATGTCAAGTCAGGAGTTTGCGGATGAATATAACTTTAACAAGGCAATTTTCCCCGGTATTCAAGGCGGTCCGCTTATGCATGTCATTGCGGCGAAGGCGGTCTGCTTTAAAGAAGCATTGTCTCCGGCGTTTAAGGAATATCAGCAGGGTATAATTGATAATGCACGGGCACTCTGCAAGGGATTACTTTCAAGAGACGTAAAGATTGTATCCGGCGGGACAGATAATCATCTGATGCTCGTAGATTTGACTAACTATGACTTAACAGGAAAAGCTGTAGAGAAACTCTTAGACGAGGCACATATTACGGCTAATAAGAATACGATTCCAAATGATCCTAAGTCTCCGTTCGTAACAAGCGGTATCCGTCTTGGAACCCCTGCGGTAACTTCAAGAGGCTTAAATACCGAGGATATGGATAAGGTTGCAGAAGCGGTTTCTATCGTGATAAAAGAGGGAGAAGCCGGTGTTGCAAAAGCTCAGGCAATTGTTAAGTCGCTGACTGATAAATATCCGCTTATTTAGTTATTGGATTTGCTATTATCTGAAATTGAATATTAGAAGGGAGAATAAAAATCGTGTTTGAAATAAAAATGAGATTTCCCGAAGGCAGGAGAAAAGCCCTTACCCTCAGCTATGATGATGGGGTAGAGCAGGATATCCGCCTGATAGATATTATGAAGAATAATGGGCTCAAAGGCACATTTAACTTAAACAGCGGACTATATCGGGATGCCGATACGGTATATAAACCCGGAACTATCCATAGGAGAATGTCTATGGAAGAGGCAACGAAGCTTTATGCCGACAGCGGCATGGAGATAGCGCTGCATGGTCTGACGCATCCGTTTCTTGAGAGGATTCCCAGATCCTTATGTCTTGAAGAAATCGTAAGGGACAGGGATAATCTGGAGAAACAGTTCGGAGTTCTGGTTCGCGGAGCGGCATACCCATATGGAACTTATAACGAGCATGTAATCGAAGTATTGCGAATGGCCGGAATTGCCTATGCAAGAACAGTAGTCAGCACGGAAAACTTTGATATTCCGCAGGACTGGCTAAGACTGCCGGCCACCTGCCATCATAATAATCCGCGTCTTAGAGAACTTGCCGAGGATTTTGTAGAAGACAAAAGAGACAGATTTGGCTGTCCGCAGTTGTTCTATGTGTGGGGACACAGCTATGAGTTCGAGCAGAATGACAACTGGGAAGTGATTGAGCGTTTTGCCTCATACATTGGCGGCAGAAGAGAAATCTGGTATGCAACAAATATAGAAGTCTGTGATTATGTGGAAAATTACAGACGGCTTATATTCAGCATGGACGGAACACGTGTATTTAACCCGACATGCCAGGATATATATATTGAGGCGGACAGTACGCTTCACTGTATTTCAGCAGGAGCAACGGTTGAATTATAAGTTTACATAACTCTTGCCGCGAGCCACGAACTTATCCAAAATAATCAAAAACGGTGCTCGTCGCAAGCGTAATCGCACCTTATTTTGTTTATTTTGGATAAGTTCTGGTTATCGAAAAGAGTTTTGTAATTACTAAATATACAGAGAAAGAGAGGAATATCGGAAAAATGGTTCAGGTGGCAGTTTTAGGATACGGTACGGTCGGAAGCGGCGTCGTGGAAGTAATAGAGACTAACAAAGCGGATATTGATAAGAAAGCGGGAACAAACTTAAATGTAAAATATATTTTGGATTTAAGAGATTTTCCCGGAGACCCTTATGAGGAAAAAGTAGTTCATGATTTTAACATTATATTAAACGACCCGGAAGTTTCCGTTATCTGCGAGACGATGGGCGGTAATGAACCGGCGTATACTTTTTCCAAAAATGCTCTGCTTGCCGGTAAAAGCGTATGTACCTCCAACAAGGAACTGGTTGCGAATCATGGACCGGAGCTGCTTAAGCTCGCAAGAGAGAATCATTGTAACTATTTATTTGAAGCAAGCGTAGGCGGCGGCATACCGATCATCCGTCCGCTGAATTATTCCCTGACGGCAGAGAAAATCGATTCCATTACAGGTATCTTAAACGGAACGACAAATTATATCCTTACAAAAATGGACAAGGAGGGCGCCGGCTTCGAAGAAGTGTTAAAAGAGGCGCAGGAAAAGGGTTATGCAGAGAAAAATCCCGAAGCAGATGTAGAAGGATACGATGCATGCAGGAAGATAGCAATCCTTTCTTCTCTTATGAAGGGTAAAAATGTAGACTATAAAACTATTTATACAGAGGGTATTACAAAAATCACGAAGGAAGATTTCGCATATGCAGGAAAGATGAACCGTTCCATTAAGCTGCTTGCCATGAGCAAGGATACGGATGAGGGATTCCTCGCAATGGTCGCGCCTTTCATGATTTCAAAGGAGCATCCGTTATACAGTGTAAGCGACGTATTCAATGCCGTATATGTGCACGGAAATATGCTTGGAGATTCCATGTATTACGGAAGAGGCGCAGGCAAGTTGCCTACTGCAAGTGCAGTTGTTTCCGATGTAGTAGATTGTGCAAGACATCCGGGCAAGACCATTATGTGCTTCTGGGATGACGAGGATATAACGCTGACTGATATAGCGGACGTAAAGCATAGATTTTTTGTCCGTGTAAGCGCACTTAAAAAAGACGAGGCAATTGCTGCATTTCCATCTGCTGCTGAGCTTAATGCAGGGGTTGACGATGAATATGCTTTTGTCACCGATAATATGACAGAGAAGGAATTTGATGAGAAACTTGCTGCTATCGGCGGCGCAATCAACAGAATCCGTATGGCAGACTAAAGGAATTTGAGGATATAGTGGTGACAACAAGGAGGCACGCATAGGGAAATGAAGTATATAATAGTTTTAGGAGACGGTATGGCGGATGAACCGATTGAGAGTTTGGGTGGTAAGACACCGTTAGAATATGCGGCAACGCCGACTATGGATTCTCTTAGCAAAAAATCTGAGATTGGAATGGTGCACACGATTCCGGAAGGAATGAAACCGGGTTCGGATACGGCGAATCTGTCTGTGCTCGGATATGACCCTAAGAAGTATTATTCAGGTCGCTCTCCGTTAGAAGCATTAAGTATCGGCGTACCGATGAAGGATACGGATATCGCGCTTCGCTGCAATATTGTGACGATATCTGAGGATGACGTGCCGTTTGAGGAAAAGACCATAATAGATCACAGCTCCGGTGAAATCAGCACGGAAGATTGCGACGTTTTGCTTAAGGCTGTAAGGAAAGAACTGGAGTCGGAAATATATAAATTCTATACGGGAACAAGCTACAGGCATTGCCTGATTTGGGATAATGGTAAAGTAGTGGAACTTACTCCGCCGCATGATGTGCTGACACAGGTAATCGGGCAGTATCTTCCGGAAGATGAGGCTTTACGCAATATGATGAAAAGAAGCTATGACATTCTGGTCAATCATCCGATTAATATTGAGCGCAAAAAGCAGGGTAAAAATCCCGCTAACTGCTGTTGGTTCTGGGGAGCGGGAACGAAACCGATGCTTTCTTCATTTGAAGAAAAAACAGGTAAAAAAGGTATGATGATATCTGCAGTCGATTTGCTTAAAGGTATCGCGGTAGGAGCAGGAATGGGCGTTGCCGAGGTGGAAGGCGCAAACGGCGGATTACATACTAATTATGAAGGAAAAACACAGGCAGCGGTAGATGCATTGCTTGATAAAGGTTATGATTTCGCATATATACATCTGGAAGCGCCTGACGAGATGGGACATCAGGGCAGCGTGGAGCGTAAAGTGCAGGCAATCGAGTATCTGGATTCAAGGGTCGTAAAACCTTTGACTGAGGCGCTTGATTCAAAAGGAGTGGATTACCGTCTTATGATATTGCCGGATCATCCGACCCCAATCAGAGTCAGGACACATACGGCTGACAGCGTACCTTATATGCTTTATGACAGTACAAGTGAGCTTGACGAAACGTGGAACTATAATGAAAAAGAAGGCAGAACGAGCAAGAATTATGTCGCAAAAGGACATACGCTGATTGACCGCCTGTTTATGAAATAAGAAAGGATCATGGGTATTAGAATGAAAAAAGTAGTGAAATTCGGCGGGAGCTCTCTCGCCAGCGCAGAGCAGTTTAAAAAAGCGGCCGACATAATCCATGCGGATAATGAGCGTAGGTTCGTAGTTCCGTCTGCCCCTGGAAAAAGATTTTCAGATGATACAAAGGTAACGGATATGCTTTATGCTTGTTATGATCTGGCGGAAGCCGGAAATAACTTCAAGGAACAGATGCAGGCTATCAAGGAAAGATATCAGGAGATTATTACCGGATTAGCATTGGATCTGTCTTTAGATGAGGAATTTAAGACAATTGAGAAAAATTTCAAGAATAAAGCGGGCAAAGACTATGCGGCTTCCAGAGGCGAATACCTGAACGGCATTATTATGGCGAATTATCTCGGATTTACGTTTGTTGATGCGGCGGAGGTTATTCTGTTTGGCGATAACGGAGAATATGATGCCGAAAGGACGAACGCGTTGATGAAAGAACGGCTTGCTTCTTTAGATTCGGCAGTAATTCCCGGATTTTACGGGGCACGTGAGGACGGTACTGTCAAGACTTTTTCACGTGGCGGTTCAGATATCACAGGTTCTATTGTAGCAAGAGCGGTTAAGGCTGGTATATATGAAAATTGGACCGATGTTTCAGGCGTTTTGATTGCAGATCCAAGAATTATTTATAAGCCGGAAAATATTGAAGTCGTTACTTATAAAGAACTGCGCGAGCTTGCCTATATGGGATTCAATGTACTCCATGAAGATGCAATTTTCCCGGTCAGAAGCGAGGGCATTCCCATCAATATCAGAAATACAAATGCACCGGAAGATGAAGGTACATGGATTGTGGAAAGCACCTGCCAGAAGCCCAAGTATGTAATTACAGGAATTGCCGGCAAAAAGGGATTTTGTGCGGTAAATATTGATAAAGATCATATGAACTCGGAAATCGGATTCGGGCGTAAGGTGCTGCAGGCATTTGAGGAAAATGGAATTTCTTTTGAGCATGTGCCATCAGGTATCGATACTATGACAGTTTTTGTACATCAGGACGAATTCATGCATAAAGAGCAGAAGGTAGTTTCCGGCATCCACAGACTTGCGGATCCTGATTCGATTGAAATTGAAGCGGATTTGGCACTTATTGCAGTTGTGGGGCGTGGCATGAAATCCACGCGTGGAACGGCGGGCAGGATTTTCTCAGCGCTTGCACATGCCAATGTCAATGTAAAAATGATAGATCAGGGTTCCAGCGAATTGAATATTATCATCGGAGTTGCAAATGCGGATTTTGAAACGGCGATTAAGGCAATTTATGACATTTTTGTATTATATCAGCTATAAATTTGCATAATTTAATATCATATGTTATACTAAGCTTGGGTTCTGATACCCAAGCTTTTTAAGTGTTACGATAATAGAATACCCAGGAGGTTAATATGGCAAAAACGACAGAGAGTTCATTGGTATATACTACTGAAAAATGTATCGGCTGTAACAAATGTATATCTGTCTGCCCTGTGCTCACTGCAAATTATGCAATTGAAGAGAACGGGAAAAACAGGATAGTGGTAGACGGAAAACAGTGTGTAGCCTGTGGGGCGTGTTTTGATGCCTGCGAACATAATGCCAGGAATTATAATGATGATACGGAGCGCTTCTTTGCAGATTTGAAGAAGGGAGAGAGAATATCCCTACTGCTTGCGCCTGCGTTTCTTGCAAATTATCCAAGGGAATATGCATCGGTGCTTGGAGGATTAAAGCAAATGGGAGTTAACCGCATCATAAGCATCAGCTTTGGCGCGGATATTACCACATGGGCATATATTAAATATATTACGGAGAATAATTTCATGGGAGGAATTTCTCAGCCATGTCCGGCGATAGTCGGCTATATTGAGAAATATATCCCCGAGCTTATTCCTAAGCTGGTACCTGTTCATTCGCCAATGATGTGCGGTGCCGTTTATGCCAAGAAATATATGAAGATACAGGATAAGCTGGCGTTTATCAGTCCCTGTATTGCGAAAAAGAATGAGATTGATGATCCGAACTGCGGAGGATATGTATCATACAATGTAACTTTTGACCATTTGATGAAATATGTCAGGGAAAACCATATTTCAGGAACACCGATATCCGATGAGATTGAGTATGGTCTTGGCTCTATTTATCCGATGCCGGGCGGCTTGAAAGAAAATGTATACTGGTTCTGTGGGGAAGATATTTTTGTACGCCAGATAGAAGGTGAAAAACATGCCTATGAATTCCTTGAGGACTATAAAGAAAGAGTTCTGGGTAAAAAAGAGCTCCCCTTCATGGTTGATGCACTCAATTGTGCCAAGGGCTGTCTGTATGGTACGGCGGTAGAAGAAGAGAAGACCAGACATGATGATACTCTTTATGAAATGCAGAGAATTAAAGCGTCGAGCAAGCGTAACAGCAAGAAGAGCGCATGGGGAATAAATATGACTCCGAAGCAGAGGCTTGCGGCCTTTAACAAACAGTTCAAAGATTTGAACATAAATGATTTTATCAGACATTATACCGATAAGTCAGCCGGAGCAAAAATAGAATATCCAAATACTTCAGAGCTTAATGCGATTTTTGAGTCGATGGAGAAGCATAATGACGAAGACCGCAGTATTAACTGCTCAGCATGCGGTTACAGAACATGTAAAGATATGGCGTCGGCAATTCATAATGAATGTAACTCCAAAGAAAACTGTGTACATTACATAAAAGATATAATCGGCAAGGAAAAGGAACTTGCAGAGACATTATCTGCCGAAATGCAGGAGAAGAATGAAGAGATTGAATTAAAGAACGAAAAGATATCCAGATTGTTAAGAGAAGTTGGCAGTGACTTTGAAAGCCTGAATACTTCCATTAATGAAATGTCTGACGGAAATAATAACAATGCAAAAGTAAGTACGGGAATTGCTGCTTCCATGCGTGATGTTGTGGATTTCTGTAATGAATTAAGGGATGCGTTGACACAGATTCATGAAATGTTAGTCAAACTGGAAGAGAATAATCTGGAAATCACTGATATTGCGGAAGAGACCAATCTCCTTGCACTGAATGCCAGTATTGAAGCTGCAAGAGCGGGAGAATCGGGAAGAGGCTTTGCAATCATTGCCGAGAATATTAAGAAACTTGCAGATTCTTCTAAAGATACAGCAAATGACAGCGACAGAAATAAAGAGGAGATTCAGGCCTCCATTAACGGACTGCTTACCAATGCCGAGAAACTTATTTCTATCATTGACAGTGTAAATGAAGGCGTGACTAATCTCGCAGCGTCTACTGAAGAAATTTCGGCATCCGCTGATATGGTCAAAACGATTTCTGATGATTTGAAAGACAGGATTATACAACTTCAAAGTTAATTAATAACCTAAGTCTTCTGCGACCAGATATACCTTAATTCTACCGGTGTGACCGCTTCTTCTGGTGACTACAATCTGATTGCAGAAGCATTCTGTAGAAAGGCAGTCGTGGCAATGACCAGTGGCTGCACAGGGAAGATTTCTCTTTAACCTGATGGCATTTGCCGGAGAAGCTATATTTCTGACTCTGGCAATGCCGCTTGTCACATCTGTAACAACCTTATTCATTCCGGCAACTATGATAACATGGCTTGGACCCTGAATCAGACAGGCGACACGGTTACCATTGCCGTCGATATTGATTAGTTCGCCATCTATTGTAATTGCGTTGGTACTCATAAGATAGTAGTCAGCAAGAACTGTTTTTGCATAAATCTGCCTTGCTTCGTCAGGGTTTTTGGCGTCAGCCCTGTCAATGAGTTCATAGGAACCGTTTCGGACTGCATCCATCAGACCTGCCTCTTTGATAGTTTCGCTTCCGCCCCAACTTATTATGCTGCCCTGCGGCATGGAATCGGTAATAGCTTTTACGCATTCCTTACTTGTCTCAAAGTAGTATCCCTCCATATTCCTTTTTTCAAGATTTTTTATAATGGACTGTGCCATGGCGGCAAATGCCTCGGTTTTGTGTGACATAATAGTATCCTCCGTTTCTTTATTGCATTTATTATATCAATTTTTTTAAATATTGGGAAGAACGGATAAAATGTAACAGTCATCTGTCAATTTGTAATAACTGAATTTTATCATATAATATGTATGAAATGAGAAAATATGGAAAAATATGTCAAAAAATAAAATAATTTAAAAATATTTGCAAAAATGTGTTGACAAATTAAAATCACATGATATAATTAAACCATAAACAACAAATTATTTAGATAACGCAATAGAAAGAGAGGTATGGACCACCAAAAACATAATTTAAATCCATTTTAATGTACAAATGAATAAGGAACTGAAGACAAACCATAGTAGAGATGATTGAAAAAATCAAATCTGATTCGTAATCGAGTACAGAGGAAAAGGTAACGCAGAACCTAAGATAAAAGATAAGGTACGTTACAGTATATTAATACAAACGAGGAATGGAAAGAGTACGAATGAAAAGAAAATGGAGGTATGGACCAGTGGACAGTATAGTTTAGCGGCGGATATTAATCGTTAAGATTGATATCCGCTTTGTCATGATATTTTATATTGATTATTGAAGAGGAGATTTATATGAAAACACCTAAAATGGTATTGTTTGATTATGGTCAGACACTTGTTGCGGAACAGAAATTTAATGGGATAAAGGGAACTGAGGCCGTTTTGCAATATGCCACTAAAAATAAATACAATTTGTCGGCAGAACAGGTGCAGGCCAAAGCAAACGAAATAAATCAGGAATTAGGAAGACTTGACCCGGAGAAAAGGCATTTATTTCAGATAGAAATACCCAATATAATGTTTACACCTTATCTATACGAATCACAGGGAATAGAGATAGCATTAAGCAATTCTGAAATTGATACTATATTCTGGAATGCCGCTATGCCGGGAACACCAACAGAAGGAATAAAGGATTTTCTGGAATATCTGAAGAACAAAGGCATCCGAACAGGAGTAATCAGCAATATTACTTTTGCTCCATCTGTGGTTTCGGAACGTATCAATAAATTGCTGCCGGAAAATACTTTTGAATTTATTATTACTTCAAGTAATTATATCTTTCGTAAGCCGAATAAAAGACTGTTTGATCTGGCTCTGGAAAAAGCCGGTTTGAAATCGGATGAGGTCTGGTATATCGGGGACCAGTACGAATG
>CAMWWS010000077.1 GCA_947178085.1 uncultured Lachnospiraceae bacterium
GACAAGGTCCCTTAGCCCTTTCCTTCCACCTTTATTTATGACTATATTTCAGACACCAATGCTTCCATTTCTTCACGGTTTTTATCAATAACATAAGAAAGAATAGACACGTCAGGTTCCAATACAGTAATTTCTTTCATATCCTCCAACATCTGCCTCATTTGTTTTGCTGCCATAGGCGCCCAAGAACCATTTTCCATCAAAGCAGCCGTCCTTTTCTGAAAGCCTTTGGATTTCAAGTGCATCAGGAAACTCTCCATACATGGAAACAGCCCGCCGTCATACGTCGGAGTTGCAAGCACTATCCTGTCATAGCGGAATGCATCCTCTATAATCTCCGCCATATCTTCCCTTGCAAGGTCGGACACAACAACCTTCTCTTCTCCTTTTTCCTTAAGAATCTGTGCTAGTTGTTCTGCTGCCTTTGCAGTATTGCCATGAATGGATGCATATGCTATCAGCACACCCTTATCTTCCGGTGTATAACTGCTCCAAACGTCATATTTATCAATATAATACTTGAGATTCTTATCAAGTACAGGTCCATGCAGGGGACAGATTTTATCAATATCTAATGTTGCCGCCTTTTTCAGAAGTGCCTGTACCTGCGCACCATACTTACCCACGATGTTAAAGTAGTAACGTCTTGCTTCACACGCCCAGTCTCCATCATCCTCCAGCATTCCAAATCTTCCAAAGCCATCCGCTGAGAACAGCACCTTCTCCTTTTGTTCATATGTAACCATAACTTCCGGCCAATGTACCATGGGAGCCATAAAGAACTGCAGTGTGTGATTTCCTAGTGACAGTTCCTGTCCTTCTGCCACTACAACTTTTTTCTCTTCTATATCCAAATCAAAAAACTGGGGAAACATTGAAAATGTTCTGACATTTCCTACCAGTTTCATCTGGGGGTACTCTTCAACCACTGCAGCAATACTTCCCGCATGATCCGGCTCCAAATGAGAGATTACTAGATACTCAGGAGTCTTTCCGCTTAACTCTTTTCTCAGGTTTTCCAGCCACACTTCCGTTTTTCTGGCGTCTACCGTATCCATCAAGACAGTTTTTTCGTCCAGAATAAGATAAGAATTATATGTAACTCCTTCCGGCACCACATACTGTGACTCGAATAAATCAATATCCCTGTCTTCCACACCTACATAACGAATAGCTTCTGAAATTTCAATTACACTCATTAAGATACCATGCCTTTCCGATTCGCTCAGTCATAACAGTCACAAATCTGTAAATATACTACCCACTATTGTATCAGTCCGCCATAATCTTTTCAAGTACGGTTATAACATATTCTTCCTGCCGCGTCGCATAAATTGCAGCAGTAATAAAATACCCGAAGGTGCTGAAAAAATCAACACTTCCGAGTCTTAATTTATCGGTAGATAATTCTATAAATAGATAAAACGGAGAAAGAGGGATTTGAACCGTATTCTTTTTTCTCCGACTCCTAAAACATTGAAAAGAAAGGATTCCGTATCTCGTGTATAAAAAATGTAACTAAAGTGTAACAACCAAGAAAAAGAAAGCTGATACTCTCTTTTTCTTATGTTAAATCCATATTTTTATTAAACTATATCTTATATTAGCTACCAAATTCAAAAGCAGTATATACCGCAATACAACCATCATCATAATGAATCACATAACTGTCTATGCCTATTTTTATATAGTGTTTTTCAGTTATATTTGCATAATGTTCTGTGCTATTGCAAAGCCAATCAAAGCCTCCATCCGCAAATAATTCATAATCCTCCTTAAAGATGACATTGGGTTCATAGTTTGCACCCATTACAATATTTTCACCATAACTAGGCATTCCAAGTGTTGAAAGAATTTCCAAGACACTTTCTCCATTTGGTCTTACATGGGTTGGACTCCAACAATAAGATATTTCTTCTGCTCTTATATCTGCTACTTCATCTAATCTTTCATCTCTTTCAAATAAAGGAAGTCCAAGTTCAGCTCTTAATTCATTGTGTAACTCAAAGAATCTTTTATTAACAATTTCAATAATTTCAGCATCAGATATATTCATATATTTAGAATAAATTTCTTCAGGAACATAATAAATACCATTTTCTTTTTCTTTTAATCTTTTATTATATTCTTCTGTAATTTCAAGAGGAATTTCATCTATAATATCGTTTTCTTCTGCAGGAATTTTTTCAGCTATCATCTTCTGTCTTTCTTTTTTTGAAGGCATTGTATCAATGATAGGTGTTGAAGAGGCTTCTTCTATCTCTTCTTCCTCAATATGCTCTTCTAGTTGAGCTTCCACATCTTCTACTGTTTCTTTAACTTTTTCATTTATATTTTCTAATTGAGTTCCATCTATGATATTTACATCTGCTGACACGGTAACAGGGTTGTCTTTTATACCACACCCTGACAACATAATCAAAAATAATCCCATTAACATATAGTCAAAAGTTCTTCTCACGGTCTAAATCTCCCTAATAAAATATATTACTCGGGTTCATTATATCATTAGCTATACTTTTACGCAATTCAATATATTTTTAAATCGTTTATCAGTATTTGCATAGAACAAAAAAGAAGTGTTGATTTTTCAACACTTCCACGCCTTTTCTATTGGTAGATAAAACGGAGAAAGAGGGATTTGAACCCTCGCGCCGCGTAAGCGACCTACACCCTTAGCAGGGGCGCCTCTTCAGCCTCTTGAGTATTTCTCCATAGTCTGAACTCTTCCTCTACCAATATGAAGTTATGCCTATCACACAAGGCAAATGTTATTATACATAAGACCAAAATATTTGTCAATGCTTTTACGGTTATAATTTTCGCATAATTTTTTATTGTTAATTTTCAGGCCCTATCTTTTGTCAGAGGAAGTACACAGGTATACAACCCTGTCCTTCCTCTAACTTTATTAATTAATTATATAGTCTGAATAATAACTATCATTTTTTCTTATTCTTGATACCTAATATACCAAAACCGGCTCCAATGCCTAATACTGCAATAATACCAATAATCAACGCAATATTTGAACTATTCCCCTCATTTGCAACAGTGTCCGGTGTCGTATCCGATGCTGTTTCAGGTGTCGTATCAGTTGTTGTGTCCGAAGGAGAAGCTTCCTCTCCATCTGCCTTTATAAGCACCATCGCTGAAATCGGTTCTACCGTTATACTGCCGCCTGTAACAGTATCCAGCACTTCCGTTCCGGCTTTTTCACTGTTAACACAGACATTCCATGTTCCAACCGGAAGCGATACCGTTGTACCGGTTTCATTGGCATTAAATATGACAAAAAGTTCTTCCGCCGGTTCACCGCTCATACCACCCTGAATATCAAAGGCAATAACATTAGCATCTAAGCCTTCTACTGCTGTAACGGCAGCGGAAACTTCCTGTGCTGTAGTGAGACGAAGCGCCCCATGAGCCTTACGCAATGCAATCAATCCCTTATAATATTCATAAACCTGCGCATAACTGTCCTTTTCCAAATCGCTCCACTTCAGGCAATTTATTTTATCACCGGAAGAATAGCTGTTAGAATCAAAAGTTCCATCGTCCTTCACTTTGGTACGAAGCATTTCTTCTCCTGCCTGCATGAATGGAACACCTTCTGCAGTCAAGTAAACCGCCGCTGCCAGATTATTCATTCTAATCAAGGTTGCCTCGTCGGCTTCCGGTCTGGCGGTCTGCAAATGATCAAATAATGTCAGGTTGTCGTGGCAGGATGCATAGTTGATAGTCTGTGACGGGCTTCCACACCATGTATCCGCACCCATAAAGCAACGGCTGATAGCGCTTTCCATACCGCTTTTACCCGATGCATAGCCCATGTCTTTATCATCAAATACACTTCCTTTTAAACCATCCCTAATCGTATCATTAAAATATGCAAATTCAGGCGTGTATTTAGAATTAAGCTGTGTCGCCATGGTATATCCACTTTTGGTCAGTTCGGTCGTCATTGTCCAGCCTTCGCCGTAGAAAATAACGTCAGGATGCTCCTTGTGAACTTCTTCAATGATTGCATTGACGGTCTCGGTATCCAGAAGTCCGACCAAATCGAAACGGAATCCGTCAATGTGATATTCGTCCGCCCAATAGCATACAGAATCCACAATATATTTTTTTACCATGGAACGCTCGGATGCGGTATCATTTCCGCAGCCTGATCCACTGGAATAAACTCCGTTTTCATTCACACGTGAAAAATAATCCGGTACAATCTGGTTAAAGCAGAAAGCTGAGGCGCTATATACATGATTGTAGACAACATCCATTACAACGCTTATACCATTGTCGTGGAGTGCCTTGACCGCCTGTTTCAATTCTTTAACCCTGACATCACCGTTATAAGGGTCTGTTGAATAAGAGCCTTCCGGTACGTTATAGTTTACCGGATCATAACCCCAGTTATAAGGATTACTCTGGATATCGGTCTCATCAACTGAGCCAAAGTCATATATCGGAAGTAAATGCAGATGTGTTATTCCCAAGTCTTTAATATGATCTATGCCTGTAGAAACTCCGTCTGCCGTCTTAGTTCCGGTTTCCGTTAATCCCAAAAACTTTCCTGCATTTTCAATTCCGGAATCTTCACCTACGGAAAGATCCCGTACATGCAGTTCATAAATAACAGCATCATTAATACTCTCTCCGGCGTGCGGATTTACATCGCCGTCCCAGCCTTCCGGATCAGTTTCGTCCAGATTGATTACCATAGCTCTTTCGCCGTTGACGCCCGTAGTCCTCGCGTACGGGTCGCATGCTTCCCTCTGCACACCGTCAACTACTACTGAATAGGTATAATAAACGCCTCTTAAATCGCCATCCTTTTGCGCAATCCATGTTCCGTTTACATCCGGTGTCATTTCAATCTCTTCTATCAAATCATCTGCATCGCCCTGACCTGATTCATATAGATTCAAAGTAACCGCCTCTGCGGTCGGCGCCCATACGCGGAAATTTGTTCCATTTTCAGTCCATACCGCACCCTGATCGTTGCCGGTATAAGTATACTCTTCTTCAAAAGACGCAGTAGAATAAATGCTTGGCATAGTAATATTATATTCCGTTTCTTCAAAAATAATGGTGTAGCTCTTGGAAAGGTTCAGTTCCTGTGCTAAAGTCAAAGTGTATACGAAATCCGAAGTCTCCGTCACTTCAGAAATATCAATCCCGCCTTCTTTTCCTGTAACAGAAAAGGCATCGGACGCATCTCCATCAATCTTACCTGTCAACGTAACCGTAACCGTTCCATCATCATTATATTTTGCTGTCCTAAGCTTTATTCCCGTAACAGCGTCATCACTATATTCTTTAGTGTATCCTTCAACTCCTGACTCAACATAAATATGTACAGTTCCGGAAATCACTTCGGAAACATCAACAAACTGATCTCCATCAAAGTCTTTTGTCCAGTCTGGCTTTCGGACTATAAAGCCTATTCGAGTTGTTCCCGGACTAATTTCCCTGGTGGCAACCATGTCGCCATCTTCCTCTACGAACGGGTAGCCGGCTCCCTCTCCTCCGTCATCCCATAACCATACATCCCAATCGTCGTAATTACCATCCTCTCTGTGATAATGCAGCTTCAATGTAGGATTTTCTTCTGCATTTACTGTCGTTACATTCAAAAATGGCGCAATAAGCGGTGTAACCGCTAACATTAACGCCATTAATAACGAACCTACTTTCTTTTTCATTTCAATAACCACGCTCCTTTCTCAATTTGCGAAAATTTTCGAAACTTTTCTTAATTATATCACAAATCTTGAAAAAAGCTATAACTTTTTCTATAAATCAACCGTTCATCACAGTCTCGTATAAATCGGTTCCCTCTGAATCAATTACAACGATAACGGGAAAATCCTTAACTTCCAGTCTACGGACTGCCTCTGTACCCAAATCATCGTATGCAATTACTTCTGCGGATTGAATGGACTTGGACAGTAAAGCTCCTGCTCCGCCTACTGCCGCAAAGTATACGGCTCCATTCCTGACAATGGCTTCCCTAACTGCCTTGGAACGTTTTCCCTTACCTATCATTCCTATCAGACCCAGGTCCAGCAGTGCAGGCGCATACTTATCCATACGGCTTGCAGTGGTCGGTCCTGCGGAACCGATTGGTCTGCCTTCTCTTGCAGGAGAAGGTCCCATATAATAGATCACATTATTCATCATATCAAGCGGCAGGGATTCTCCCTTTTCCAACGCTTCATACATCCTTTTATGCGCCGCATCCCTTGCCGTATAAATAGTGCCGGTAATATAAACATAATCTCCGGCACGTAGTTTTTTTGCATCCTCTGCGCTCATAGGCGCCTGTATGTACTGATTCATCTTCCAGTCACCTCTTACATTATCCTATCTGTTTTTTCATATTAATAATCTTGATCTTTTCAGACTATCCTCACTGCATGTCTGTTCACATGACAGCAGATATTAATGCCAACCGGAAGTCCTGCAATATGCGTCGGATATGTATTGATATTGACAGCCAGCGCTGTAGTCGTTCCGCCTAAGCCTCCCGGTCCTATTCCTGTCTTATTTATTTTTTCAAGCATCTCCTCTTCCAGCTCTTTCACATAGGGAATATCGGAACGCTCATCGACCGGTCTGGTCAACGCTTTTTTCGCCATCAATGCACATTTTTCAAAGGTTCCTCCAATACCTACGCCAATTACCATCGGTGGGCAGGCATTCGGTCCGGCATCTTTTACCGCAGTAAGTATTGCATCCTTTACACCTTCTATTCCGTCTGCGGGTTTAAGCATAAATACTCTGCTCATGTTCTCACTACCGAACCCTTTCGGTGCAACCGTAATCTTCACTTGTTCTCCCGGAACCATCTCGTAATGTATAACTGCAGGCGTATTGTCTTTAGTGTTTTCCCTGATAATCGGGTCTTTTACAACGGACTTTCTAAGGTATCCTTCTATATATCCTGCTCTTACTCCTTCATTAATGGCATCCTCCAAAACGCCTCCCGTAAAATGAACATCCTGACCTACCTCAAGGAAAATCACTGCCATTCCTGTATCCTGGCAAATTGGTATCATATCTTCCCCGGCAATTTTTAAATTATCCTGAAGCTGACACAAAATCTGCTTTCCCAGCGGTGATTCCTCACTATCCGCCACTGTTTTCATGACCGCATCCATATCCTGTGCCAAAAAATGATTTGCCTCTATGCACATCTCTTTAATGTTTTCCGTAATTTCCGCCACGTTTATTGTACGCATTACACTCCTCCATGCTGCGTTTAAATACTTCTATCCTACAATTAATTACCTACAATCTGATTCTTAATCTCTTCCAGTTCTTCCTGAGAAGGCTCTCCCGGCTTCCATCCTATCTTCTGTCCATCACCCTTATACCGTGGAATCAAATGCATATGAAAATGAAATACCGTCTGTCCCGCTATCTCTCCGTTATTCTGCATCAGGTTAAACCCATCACAGTTCAGTTTATCCGTCATCTGCGCTGCCATCTTCTTTGCAAGCATCATCACTTTTGCTGCCGTTTCCTCCGGCAGTTCATACAGATTTGCATAATGATTCTTTGGCAGAATCAAAGCATGACCTTTCGCAGCCGGCCCCAAATCCAAAATAACCCGAAACTCCTCATCCTCATATAATGTCTTTGATGGTATCTCTCCATCTGCAATTTTACAGAAAATGCAATTATCGTCCTTCATATTAATAGTCATACTCCTTTCTCACTTTTATCTATCCACATTTTTCTACTAGAATACAAAAACCTGATCCAGCATTTTAAGAACCGTGAAGTCACCTTTCATTTTCATATCCCCTGCCATGAATGAGCGTTGGAAGGTTGCTGCCCCTGAAGTGATTTCTATCATAATATCCCTACTCAACTGTATTTCCACATTGAAATTATCGGTCTCTCCATAGAAGCAATTCATACGTGCACTGTCTAATTCAATAATTAACGGCTTGTCCTTTTCCTCAATAACAAGCTTATATTTAGCAGCAAACCCTGCCATGGGACTAAAGTGTGACCTCAGCTCCTGCAAAAATTCTGTTTCATCCTCTTTCTCGCTGCTTCCCATCATATCTCTGAACAAGCTGGTCAGTTCCTGAATATCCGCTTTCTGACGCTGCACATAACTGTCATCCGAAACATATTGTGAAAGCTGCTCTGATTCCTGCGGTGTCAAATCAATGTTATGAGGAACCGATATCTTCTGTTTAACCACCTGATTGCTTGCCGGCAGACAGGGCATCTTCTGATTGATTGTCCTGTAAAGATTCTCTGCT
The DNA here is from genome assembly GCA_947178085.1 of uncultured Lachnospiraceae bacterium. The sequence goes on from CAMWWS010000077.1 coordinate 8,283, forward strand.
TTCTTTTCAATGATACGCACATAGTCCTCATTGTTCTCTAATATGCTTATATCCTCAATATACCCACACAATCCGCTGCATGGGCGTCCGCCCAAAATCTCCCATGCGGTCGCCAGATTAAGTTTACCTTCCTGTTCACCATAGGTCGTAGACATAACAATCGGACACATATATATATTACTTATTTTTTCCTTATCTCCGTACAGCCAGCAGGCATCCAGAAATTGCTGCATATATCCGCCGATACCATACCACTCTACAGTCGTTGCCAATATAATTCCATCAGCATTTTTCAATGTCTGCGGTAATGTAGTAATACTGTTTTTCAATTCCATAAGTTTGAAATTCTCTACCGTAACATGCAGCTCGTCCAATACCTCTTCTATTTTTCCCAATACATAAAGTGTCGGATCATCAATTAATCCCCTACCGCCATAATAAATATTAATTTTCATAACGCCCCACTCCCTTGCATTCTTTTTTTCTCTTTTCAGGAATCAACAGCCAGCAAATACCTGCAGCCACAAATCCTGCCAATACGCCGCCAATATGTGCCGCATTATTGATATTACTGCTGCTAAAACCGCAATACAGCGAAAAAGCAATAGCAAATACCAGCCTGCCGGTCGTCACCTCTGCACATTTACCCTTGTATATAATAACCAGCATCAAAAGCGCTCCTTCTATTCCGAAAACAGCGCCGCTGGCTCCTACCGAGCTCACATAACTCCCGGTCAACATTTCGTATCCCGCTGAAAGCATATTTCCGACGATGCCTGACAAAAAATATATTATCATATATGGCACACATCCAATATGCTTTTCCACCACATTTCCAATATAGTACAATATCAGCATATTGCTAAACAGATGCTGAATGTCTGCATGAAGAAACATGCTCGTGACAATGCGATACCACTCTCTGTCTTCTATAACATTTCTTATGCTGAAGGCTCCTGTCTTATATAGCCAATCGCCTGTGAACATGCAGACAATAAACAGAATTACATTAGCTGCAACAAGAATAATATTCCCCCAGCACAATATGTTCTTGCGCACTCCGGAAAGCGCAGCTCCTACCGGACCAGTTTCTCCATACGTCGGTTTTTCCGAATAACAGGTCTCCGGATTCGCATAAGATTCATTGGCTACAGCATAAAGAAAGTTTTCCAGAATATCCTTCATTCCGTAAAAATCAGCCACTTGATTTTCATGGATTATCAGTCTGTTTCCCATCGGATCAATCAGCCAGCAGAAAGTATCATCTACACATAGCTGCTTCGCCTTTCCTATATCTGCACTGACAATCAGCGATAATAAATGCACATTATTTATATTCTTATTCTGAAAAAACTTCCTAATCAATTCTTTTATATGCTCATATTGATCCGTAGAAATATAAATTCCCTGATGGTAATCAATAACCTGAAGCACATTCACATACGCATTTTCAGGATGAAAGAAAAATGTAAATTCCGGAAGGTTTAACGAAACCTTATAAAATCCCTGTTCAGTTAATAAATGTTCCAATTGTTCATGTTCCATGATATACTATGCCTCTCTCCTATCACTGAGAGTAACATTTTAATC
>CAMWWS010000078.1 GCA_947178085.1 uncultured Lachnospiraceae bacterium
AGGAATATGCTTTGAAACCATGTTTTGGAGGGGAAAAGATGATATTTGAAAGCCCTGCGCACTATGATGATAAGGCGTTTGAGGAAGACCGGGATATGCTCTTGCAGTCTCTTCAAGTGAACGGAATAGATACGGTGATTAATGTAGGTGCAGGCATAAACAGCTGCAAAAGGACGCTCGAGTTGATGGATAAATATTCATTTATCTATGGGGCAATAGGCATACATCCGAGCGAGACCGGAGAACTTGATGAAGAAAACTTTAAGTGGATTAAAAGATGCTGCGGTCACAGGAAAACAGTTGCCGTCGGAGAAATAGGCCTGGATTACCATTATGAAGAACCGGAACATTCTGTTCAGAAAAAATGGTTTGAAAGGCAGCTGGATTTGGCGAGGGAGTTGGAACTTCCGGTTATCATCCATTCCAGAGAAGCAGCCAGAGATACTCTGGATATAATGAAAAGTCTTCATGCAGAAGATTTGGGCGGCGTAATTCATTGTTTTTCATATACGAAGGAAATAGCAAGGGAATATCTGGATATGGGATTTTGCTTTGGTATCGGCGGAGTGATCACTTTTACGAATGCCAAAAAATTAAAAGAAGCGGTGGAATATATCCCGATTGAAAAGATTTTGCTGGAAACAGACAGTCCGTATCTTGCGCCGGAGCCGAATCGAGGGAAACGCAATTCCTCTTTGAATCTTCCCTATATTGCTAAGGAGATTGCATTATTAAAGGGATTGAGTTATGACGAAGTTATTTCGGTTACACACGAAAATGCGCAGAGGCTGTTTGGGATTGGCTGAATACAGATGGGAAAGGAGCAGGATATTGATATGAAAACTCTGGGAAATGTTGGAAATACAATAGAGATATTGCAGAAATACAATTTCAGTTTTCGTAAGAAGTTCGGGCAGAACTTTTTGATTGACGGAAATATTCTGGAGAAAATAGTAGAAGCAGCACAGATAACAGATACAGATTGTGTGCTGGAAATCGGACCCGGAATAGGTACAATGACGCAATATCTGGCGGAAAGGGCGAGAACTGTCGTTGCCGTGGAGATTGATACAAACCTGATTCCTATCCTGACTGATACGCTTTCCTCATTTAATAATGTAAAAATAATCAATGATGATATTTTAAAAGTAGATATAAATAGTATCGTAGAAGAGCAGAATGGCGGAAATCCGATTAAGATAGTCGCTAATCTCCCTTATTATATAACAACACCGATTATTATGTCATTGCTGGAAAAGCATATTAATCTGCAAAGCATTACGGTTATGGTACAAAAAGAAGTGGCGGACAGAATGCAGGCAGGTCCGGGAACGAAAGATTACGGCGCTCTGTCATTGGCGGTACAGTATTACACGAAGCCTGAGATTATTACCAAAGTCCCCGCCTCCTGTTTTATGCCAAGACCTAATGTTGACAGTACGGTCATAAAACTGACAAGACATGAACAGGCTCCAGTGGAGGCGATAGACGATGAATATTTGTTTGCTGTTATCAGGGCATCTTTTAATCAAAGAAGAAAAACACTGATAAACGGACTTTCCAATGCGGGTAATCTCGGAATAAGCAAAGAGAGGGCAACAGCAGTTTTGGAGCAAATGGGACTGTCTTCACAAATACGCGGAGAATCGTTGACCTTGGAACAATTTACAGAATTATCCAATTGTCTTTTGCGCAAGAAATAGTAGGAAAAGCTTAATCAAAAAAATACAATATAAAGGAAAATCATATTGCGATATCACCATATCTGGTATATACTATTATGATAGAGGTGATATTTTTGGATAAGTATGAATACAAAGTTCGCGCTGATGAAATTAAATCACTGATAGCAGAAGGGGAATATGCAGAAGCAGTAAAAATTGCAGATACCATTGATTGGCGCAGAGTCAGAAGCGTCATGATGTTATGTACTATTAGTGATGTATATAAAATAAATCGGAGATATCAGGAAAGCAATGATATCTTGTTATTAGCATACGAAAAACATCCGACGGGAAGATTGATTGTATACTCGTTGTGTGAGCTGGCAATTAAAATGGAAGACTATGCACGGGCGGTTGAATATTTTAAGGAGTTTGTACAGATAGCGCCAAGAGATACCGGTAAGTATATTTTGCAGTACCGTTTATATGAAGCGCAGGAGGTTCGACTGGAAGAGCGGATTGCCGTTCTGGAAGAATTTAAGAAACGTGATTATCGTGAAAAATGGGCATATGAGTTAGCATATCTATATCACAGAATCGGACTTGCAACGAAGTGTGTCGAAGAGTGCGATGAAATGTATCTCTGGTTCGGAGAAGGAAAATATGTGTGTAAGGCGCTTGAGTTAAAGGCACTGCATGTTCCGTTGAGTGCTGACCAGCAGGCGAAATATGATTCCTGGCTTGGTGTACGCAGCGTAGAAGATAGTTCGGAAGAAGAGAATCCGGCTGGTGCGGAAAGTGCTGACGATGAAGAGGCTAATGAAGAAATTGAAGAGAACGAAAGCGAAGGAGAAGAAGAGGAAGAAAACGAAGAAGAAAATGATGATATAATGACTATGCCGACTACAGAGCTTCCGGAAGTGAAGACAGTAGACGTAGGTCAATACAATACACTAAATTTACAAAAAGCATTAGCGGAAAGTATGAAAGAGGTCCTGGAGGAAGAAGAACCTTCCGCTTTAGAAGAAAAACCTTCTATTGCCGAACAGATTATCGCTCCGCTTTTGCAGGAAACTGGGGAAATATCAGGTCCGGAGCTTGAACAGTATAGGACTGACGTGCAGGAAGTTAATGAGCGGGAAGTTGATGAGCCTGAAATAAATGAACCGGAAATAAACAGGTCTGACTATGCGGAAATGCAGTCTGAAGTTACGCGTCAGGAAGCGGTGAGAGATTTCTATGCGCATTCAAGCAGATATGATGGTGTCTTGGCGCAGGAATATGACGGACAGATTAGTTTGGTGGTTCCGGATGAAAAGAAAGTTGAAAAACAGATTACCGGACAGCTCAGCATAGAGGATGTGATGGCTGAATGGGAGAGGATGAAAAAGAGAAATGAACAGAAACGCATGGAGGCGGTTCGACAGAAGATATTGGCTGATACAGGTGGTTTGTTCGCAGAATTTGACGAAGCGACCAAAAGAGGTCTGTTAGAACAGCTTGAGAAAGTTTACGATATGACGGAATTGGAAGATCGTGATAGTGAATCTGCTATCAAGAAAGTGATTCTTCCCAGTGAAGCGGAGTCAAAACTGAATGAGGTTGTACAGCCGGAGATTCGTCAGGAAGTTTTGCAGGAGGAAATATCTAAACCTGAAGAAGACTTTGAAGTTTATGAGGAATCACAGGAAATATCTGATGATGTACTGACAGAAGATGACGAAGTCGAAGAATTAGAGGAAATTGAAGACGCGGAAACGGTTGAAGAGACCGAAGAGTTTAAAGAAGCTAAGGGCGCTGAAGACACAGAACCGAAAGCGCATCCGCAACCGCCTCAGGAGCATAATCGTGCAATCAGACAATTGACTGATGAAGAAAAGGATTTGTTCGGTCCGTGCGTTAATAATAAGAAAACTAAGGAACAATTAATCCATACATTGGATAATATGAGCATGGCGGCGTATACCGGTAATGTTATTATTACAGGTGAAGAAGGCAGCGCATTGGATTTGGCCAAAAATCTGATTCGCGAAATGCAGAATAATGACAGTAACTTTTCAGGTAAGGCTGCTAAAATATCCGGGACAGTCCTTAATAAAAAAGATATCCACGAAACAATAGGTAGACTTGTGAATGGTGCGCTGATTATTGAGAAGGCGTCAGGACTGAATGCTGAAACTATTATGAAGCTCAATAAAGAGCTTGAGAAGTATAATGTGGGATTATTGCTGTTCATGGAAGATACAAAGTTGGATATGAACAAGTTATTGTCAAAAAATGAGATATTAAAAGAAAACTTTAATCTAAGGGTTGATATTGAACCTTTGGATAATGAAGCATTAGTTGCCTGTGCCAAGTTATACGCGAAGGAGATGGAATACTCCATTGATGAATTCGGAATTTTAGCTCTACACACGAGGATATCGGAGATGCAGACGAGCGACCATGAAGTGACTGTGGCGGAAGTGAAGGAATTGATAGATGAAGCGATTTACTACGCAAATAGAAAGACGCCGAAACATTTTCTGGACATTCTTCTTGCAAAAAGGTATGATGAAGAAGACATGATTATTCTACGGGAAAATGACTTTATGCATAATTAATTAAGATATAGGGGGGCTTTTTAATGGCAGGTAAGGCGGTTAGAAAAAAAGAAGCAGGTAACAGGGTGTTTATTTCAGAGGATGATCAGTATTTATTTGCTCAGGGAACGCATTATGATATTTATAAAAAACTTGGTGCGCATCCATCTGAGGAAGATGGGGTAAAAGGAATGTCCTTTGCAGTATGGGCGCCTAATGCAGCAAACGTGAATGTTATAGGGACATTTAATGACTGGAATGAAGAAAGTCATCCAATGAACAAGCTTGGTCCCGGCGGAATATATCAGTTATTTATTCCGAATGTCGGGGAGAATGAGATGTATAAATATCTTATTCATACACCCGGCGGTGAAAAACGGTATAAAGCGGATCCTTTTGCCAATTATGCTGAGATGCGGCCGGGTAACGCGTCTAAGACCTTTGATATATATAAATTTAAATGGACTGACAGCGCATGGATGAGCGCTAGAAACGGTAAGGATTATAATAAGGAGCCGCTGGCAATTTACGAGTGCCATATCGGTTCCTGGATGAAGCATCCTGACGGAACGGAAGAAGGTTTCTATAATTACCGTGAATTTGCTGACAGGATTGTAAAATATTTAAAGGAAATGCAATATACCCACATCGAACTTATGGGAATCGCAGAATTTCCGTTTGATGGTTCATGGGGTTATCAGGTGACGGGATATTATGCGCCGACGTCGCGATATGGAAATCCTGAAGATTTCATGTATCTGATCAATGAACTGCACAAAAACAAGATAGGTGTTATTCTGGATTGGGTTCCGGCGCATTTTGCAACTGATGCACATGGTTTGGAAAGATTCGACGGAGAGTGTATTTTTGAACATCCTGACCCGAGACGGGGCGAACATCCTGACTGGGGTACTAAAATTTTTAATTATGGTAAAACAGAAGTAAAGAATTTCCTGATCGCCAACGTTCTATTCTGGGCAAGGGAGTACCACGTAGACGGCATCAGGGTAGATGCGGTAGCATCTATGCTGTATCTGGACTATGGCAAACGCGACGGACAGTGGCTGCCTAATCAATACGGCGGCAATAAAAATCTGGAAGCTATAGAGTTCTTCCGTCATATGAATTCGGTTGTTCTTGGCTCTATCCCCGGATTTTTGACAATTGCGGAAGAATCTACGGCGTGGCCTCTTGTTACGGGCAAAGTTGAAAACGAAGGTTTAGGCTTCTGCTTTAAGTGGAATATGGGCTGGATGCATGATTTCTGCGAATATATGAAATTGGATCCGCTTTTCCGTAAGAATAATCATTATGCCATGACATTTGCCATGAGTTATAATAACAGCGAGAACTATATTCTTCCGTTATCACATGATGAGGTTGTGCATTTGAAATGCTCAATGCTGAATAAAATGCCGGGTTATCCGGTAGATAAATATGCGAATCTTAGAGTCGGATACAGTTATTATTTCGGACATGCAGGAAAGAAACTGCTCTTTATGGGTCAGGATTTCGGACAGGAGAGAGAGTGGAGCGAAACAAGGGAATTGGATTGGTTCCTGCTGGGTGAAGAACAGAATCTCGGTATGCATGAGTATGTAAAAGAATTGTTGAAGATTTACAGGAAGTATCCGGCAATGTATTCCATCGATAATGACTGGGGCGGATTTGAATGGATTAACGCAGACGATGCTGAACGCAGTACATACAGCTTTTACAGGAAAGATGCAACCGGAAAGAATAATATTTTATTTGTCCTCAATATGACTCCGGTAATGCGGGAAGGCTATAAAGTCGGTGTTCCTAAGAAAAAGAAATATAAACTGCTTTTGAACAGTGATGATAAGCGCTTCGGGGGCAATGGACACGTTATACCGGCTGAGATTACTGCAGCAAAGGAAACCTGTGATTTTAGGGATTATAGCATTACATTTGATTTACCGCCGCTTACGGCTGCTATTTTCATATTTTAAAATAAAGCACCTCGCATTAAAAATGATTAATGCGGGGTGACATTTGATAAGGAGAGATAGTATGGGGCAAAGAGTAGCTTTATCATGTAAAGATTGCGGTCTGCATAAGGAGATATCGGTGGGTACCGGTCTAATGAGCAATAATCCGGAAGTTATTGAATCTTGTCTGAATAAAGAAGACGCAGAAAAATGGAAAGCGTTGTTTGAGCAGAAAAAGATATCTTCTTTTGCGGCGGAGCAGAAAGCATATTATTGCGCTCACTGCTCTGACGTGTTTTCATTACTCTCCGTAGAAGCTGAACTTACGGATGGTAATAAGGTTATATTAGGGAATAAATGTAAAAAGTGCAATAGGGAACTGTATGAAATAATATTGCAGAAACGTAGACCATGTCCTGTCTGTAAAGGCGGGAACTTCAGTTGGCAGCAAACCGGTTTTTGGGATTAAGGATTTTGGGAGGAACGGTAGATGGTTATCCAGCATAATTTAAGGGCTCTGAATGCCACTCGTAATTTGAATACGACGGTCGATAAAAAAGCAAAATCGACGGAAAAACTTTCGTCCGGATATAGAATCAACAATGGGGCGGATAATGCGGCAGGTATGGCGATATCTGAAAACATGCGCAGACGGATTAGGGGAATGCAGCAGGCTTCTTTTAATACCAAAGATGGTATTTCTTTCGCCCAAAGCGCAGAAGGTGCGCTGAATGAAGTACATGACCTTCTTCATAGAGCCAATGAGCTGGCAGTGAAGGCAGCGAATGATACGAATCAGCAGGAAGACAGAAAGGCAATCTATGACGAAATTGCGCAGTTACATAAAGAGATTAACAGAATTGCTCAGAGTATGCAGTTTAACGAAATTGATATGTTTGATTCTTCCCATGTGCCTTCTGACGAAAAGTACGATTCCAAACTGACGGATGATGTTTCGGATATTATTTTTCTGGATGCGGATTATATGTCATTTGAAATGCAGGATTTTTCAGGTTCTATTTCTCAGGCACAGGCTGCGGGCAAGGTGTTTACGCAGAATGGGCTGGCGGGTTTTGCCGAGGCAATAAGAGATACTTATATGCCGACATTATTGGGAGATATTGTCTCCGCATTGCCTCAGTCTGCAATACCTACGGTTTCAGGAATGCAGATTGGACTGAAAATGTATTATGAAAACGATTCCACATTGGCCTATGTTTCTTCCAATGGAATTTCTTTCCAGCTTGGTATAAATTTAAAATATTTAAATGAATCCGGTGGTAAAATAGGAATGACGGATGACCTTGCTACAACAATTGCCCACGAAATGACTCATGCAGTTATGTTCGATGCAACAACGAACGGAATGCTGGGTGTGCATGGGGCGGATCAGTTCCCTTCATGGTTTGTAGAAGGCACTGCGCAGGCGGTTGGCGGGGCAATAAACTATTGTTCAGATCTTGTTTATAATGTCATGCCGAAAGGCGATGGAGCAATCAAGAACTGGCTATCCAAATTAACGGATTCCTCAAATCCATACAATGCTTACGCTCAGGGTTATATTGCCAGCATGTATTTAGGCTATGTTGCAGGCGGAAGTAAGGCTGTGGACGCCTCCACCATTTCTTCCGGTCTGGACAGCATTATAAAAGATATTGAGGACGGTTATTCTTTGGGACAGGCCATTTCGCGTAAGACCGGCGGAAAATATTATGATTTGGCTGACTTCGAGGATAGTTTTTCAAAAGATGCGGTACAGTTTGCAAAAGATCTGGTTGCAGCAATCGGAAATGGCACCGGTTCCATTGCATCTCCGAATGGGCTTTCCGGTTCCAAAGCTTCTCTTCTTGGAGGTGGTGCCAACAGTGATTATTTTGTTTTGAATGTGGATCAACAAAGCTTTGTGAATAATCTGGGTGGGAAAAACACATATACAGGCGGAGGCGCTACTACAACAGGCGGTTTGGACAAAGATGGGAATGTTAATCCGGATGCTGAGAGTACATGGGGAAGTTCATCGGATGCAAAAAAGGGAACCGTGCAGCGTTCGGGTATTCTCTCAGTACAGGTTGGAGCGGAAGCACACCAGATGATAGAACTCAGCACATTCATGTTGTCCACGAATGACCTTGGGATTGCGGATGTTAAGGTAGATTCTATGGAAAATGCCGGAAAAGCAATTGATAAATATAAAACGGCAATTAACTGTATCTCCATTATGCGTTCGGAATATGGCGCTATACAGAACAGGCTGGAACATACGATGTCCAATCTGGATAATATGGTGGAAAAAATGCAGTCGGCAGAGTCACTCGTTCGGGATGCGGATATTGCGGACGAGATGGTTGAATATTCTATCAATAGTATTCTGGAACAGTCGGGCGTATCCGTTCTGGCACAGGCGAACCAGAGCGCTCAGAATGCTATGAGACTTTTGCAATAATATTATCAGAATCATTTCATGATTTTAAATTTGGATCGGAGGGTTAAGAAAACACGAAATCAGTCCGAAATAAAGGGTGAATGTAAAGATACAAAATACTATAATGAAATAACCTGCTACATGGAGAGTGTAAATGAAGATAACATTTGACAATAATAACACTATAAATAATGTAGATAGGGGAATGACAACTACATACCGGAGCACTCATACGGAAAAGATGAGCCAGATGGGTGCATATACATTAGACATTTCTGGAACAGTTATGGATAACAATGCTTACAAAGGTCATGGAAAGACTACAGAAGACGTAATGCAGATAGCAGGGCAGACGGATATTGCCATGCAGAGAGACTATATCACAGTTATGTCTAATTCTATGTCTACGGATGATTTTAAGAAGATGACACAGGATGGTTATCATGTCGGAGACATGGAAGCAGAGGAAGTTGTCACTATCCTGGATAATATTAAAGCAGAGCTGGCTAAGAGCGGTGTACAGATAGAAGGGTATACTGATCAGATTGATATGGAGGCGCTTGAGAACATTGTAGGAAGCGAAGCCTTTGCAAGAGAGCTTTACATGCAGTTTGCAAAGCAGGATATTCCTGTCACGGAAGAAAATGCAAGAAACGCGAAGGAAGCTTATGATAAAGCGAAAGAACTTCAGGAAATGACGGAAGGCAGCATGAAATATATGGTGGAGAACCATATGAAGCCGACCATTGACAATCTGTATCGGGCAGATTATAGTTCAACTGCGGATGGAGACAGGCAGGGCAGGGGATACTATGCGGATGCTTCCGGATATTATGCAAAAAAAGCAGAAGAGTTTAACTGGCAGCAGTTATTGCCACAAATGGAGAAAATAATAGAGGAAGCCGGTCTGGATGTAGAGGAAGATACTCTGAATGATGCAAAATGGCTTATTGAAAAAGGGCTTCCACTGACACCGGAAGCTTTGGTAGATTTGCATAGGCTGGAGAATTTGAAACTACCACAGGATGAAAAACAGATTTTATCTGCAGTCGCGGCATCGATAGCGGATGGGAAAAGTGCGGGAGAGGCTAATCTTTCAGACAGCAGAAGCAATCTGGAAAAAGCGGCGGATTATGTGGAAAGATTTGCACGTATTAAGGATGAGACGGTTGATAAGGCTGCTGCAGAAGAAAGAACCTTGACG
>CAMWWS010000079.1 GCA_947178085.1 uncultured Lachnospiraceae bacterium
GAATGGATTATCCCTTACTCTCACCGAACTTCCTTACAACCTCCTCCGCCGGCTTCCCATAAATATCATATCCCCCATCCTTCAAAGCTGCCTTCAGCGAATATTGTTTCCATGCCCAGCTCCAGAAGCAGAATCCCTGTACAAAATCACGTTTACCGGCAGTTTCAAACGTGGTACTGTACCAGTCAGCCTGTTGTTGTAAATTTATTGCGCCCTCTATTCTCCAGTCATTCGGCACCTTTGCAGACCCTTCGGTTGACATACAGCCGGCTTCCGCGAAGAAAAACGGTTTATTAAATTTCTTTACCACTTTCTCAATCCTATCCAATTGACTATCCCAGTCATCAATCGGATAATAACCGCTTGATGAAATAACATCCACGCAATCCCACCAAGTTATATTATCTTCCTGATATTTATCCGTATTATATGATACGGTCCCGGAATATACAGTTCTGATATCTGCAATCAGCTTTCTCCATTCAGCTTCCCGATGCTCGGACATGACCATTTCACAACCTGCTATAAACATTTCGCATCCGGTCTGCTCCGCAATGCGGGCATAGTGTAATTGAAATTCCGTATATGAGGCAAACCAGTTACACCATTTGGGTTCACAGGGCACATCTTTATCAAAAAAACTGATATGAGCGCGCCATGTACCGTTCTTGCAATTGGCTGTCGGTTTTATGGCTACTCTGACACCCTTGTCGTGAATATAATTGACCATATTAATCAATTCATCATCCGCCATAGTCGCCTTAGTATGATAGTCAATCGTCTCGGACTGAGGTGTTTCCTGAATCCCATTCGGAACCAGAATAATAAAATTTACTCCTGTTCTTTCAATAAGCAAATCGATACTATTATACGCTTCCTTTCGTGCCAGACATCCTTTTCCTGCAAAAGCTGCAAAAGTCATACCCTTTATATAATCCATGTTTTTCTTCCTCCGATAACTGCTCCTTATCAACCATATTCCTACTATATTTCTTACCATAAAATACTATAGCAATTCTCTATTGTACATGCTATAATGAAAACGCACAAAAATTGTAAAAATCTCTTATGATTCTGCTGCTAAACAAAAATCATAATGATTATACCTTTATAAAAACGCAACAACCGAAAAAATTTCGTTAAAAAGGAAAATGGTAATAATATGAACTATTTATATGAATACAGCGACATTCTGAATGCACCTTTTGAAGCTTTTCTATTTGATACAACGCAGGAATCCTTTCCTGTCAGATCACATTGGCATTACTTCGTGGAAATTATTTATATGATAGAAGGAACCGCTTTAGTAGAAAGCAATCAGACGGAATACTATGTATCCGAAGGCGACCTTTTTCTTTTTCATGCCAGAGATGTTCATGCCATTTACGCCACATCACATCTTCCTCTCAAATATCTGGTGCTTAAATTCGATGCCAACAGACTATCTATAAACAGCATCTACACGCCGAAGCTGTCCGATATTCTGCAATATGCCAGAAAATCCGGACAGGCGGACGTACTTTTTTCTGCGGAAAGCCTAAGCAGCCTGCCAATCAGGGAGCGCTTTGAAACCTGTATACGTGAACTCAACACGAAAAGCTATGGATATGATGTACGCGTTCATAGCGAACTCAGCTCTCTTCTTATTGAAATAATCCGCATCTGGCAGAATAACGGTCTGCATATCAGGGAGCTTTACACAATCTATGCCGAGACCGAAGCTTCCATTCAGAATATTACGGAATATATAGATAAGCATTCCAACGAACCTGTGAAGGTGGAAGAGCTTGCAGATATGTGCCATATGAGCTATTCACATTTTGCCAAATGCTTCAAAGAGCTGTACGGACGTTCCTGTAAAGACTATATAGAGCTTGTGAGAATAGAAAAGGGGGAAGAACTGCTTCTTTTTACAGATTCTTCCCTCATAGAAATCAGTCAGGAAACCGGATTTTCCGACTGCAGTCATTTTATTAAAACTTTCCGGAAGTGGAAAAAGGTAACTCCCGGCCGCTACCGCATGCAACAGCGTAAGCAGTATAATACATAATATTACGCCAAAAAACTCCGGTCTATGCCGAGAACTGCGACATATATAGCTGATAATAAACGCCCTTCTTATCAAGCAATTCACGCACGTTTCCTTCTTCAACAATCCGTCCGTCATCTATGACAAAAATGCGGTCCGCCTTCTGAATAGTGGAAAGCCTGTGCGCAATTACAAACGAAGTCCTGCCCTGCAGCAGATGCTCAATACCGCTTTGCACCAGAAGTTCCGTCTTCGTATCGATACTGGAAGTAGCTTCATCCAGAATCAGAATCTTCGGCATGGATACCATAGTTCTCGCAAATGCAAGCAGCTGCTTCTGTCCTATCGAAAGACCTCCTCCACGCTCAGAAAGTTCTGTATCATAGCCTTTCTCCAGCTTCATAATAAACTCATGGGCATTGACTGCCTTCGCTGCTGCAATGATTTCTTCATCCGTCGCATCCAGCTTTCCATAACGTATGTTTTCTTTTATAGTTCCCGAAAACAGGAAATTATCCTGTGTCATAATTCCCATCTGTTTACGCAGACTCTCAATCGAAACTTTTTTCACGTCTTTTCCGTCAATAATCACCTTACCCTGCTGCACATCATAGAACCGGCTGATAAGATTGACTATAGTGGATTTACCGGCTCCGGTCGCGCCCACCAGCGCGATTGTCTCACCCGGTTTGATTCTGAAACTCACATTATCTAATACTTTTACCTGTTCATCATAAGAAAAGCTTACATTCTCAAAAACAACCTCTCCTGCAATTTCAGGCATTTCTTCCACGTCTTCAGCGTCAGCAATGGCAGGTTTAGTATCAAGAATTTCAAAAATTCTTTCGGCTCCCGCAATATTTGTTACCAGCTGATTGTAGAAGTTGCTGATGTTATTAATCGGCTGCCAGAACATATTTAAATATGTGCCGAAAGCAAGAAAAGTCCCGACCGATATGTTTTCCGCACCCAAAATCACAATTCCCGTAAAATAGAGGAAGATACAGCCAAGCGCCCAGAAGATATCTATTACCGGTCCAAATGAATCACTTAACTTGACCGCACTGACAAAAGCGCTCCTGTGTTCCCCTATCAGCCTGTCAAAAGTATCCCTCGTCTCCTCCTGTGCATTAAAGCTCTGGATAATCCTGATTCCTGCCATATCCTCATGAATAAAGGCATTCAGATTAGCCGCCTTTTTACGGAAAAGAACCCATCTGGGATGCGCTTTCATCTCTATAAACACTACCGCCACTGCCATAAACGGTATCGTCATAAGCGAGGCCAGCGCAAGTTTGGGATTTTTCCAAATCATTATAACAACTACTGCGATTACGGTAAGGCCATCCGGTATCAGAGTCGTAACGCAGTTGGAAAGAATATTCTTAAGTGAATTAATATCACCTATGATTCTGGACAGAATCTTTCCTGTCGGTCTGCTGTCAAAAAAACTAAGCTCCAGTTTCTGTATATGTGTATATAACTCCTGCCTGATTGTCAGAAGAATGCTGTTGCATACCTTCGACATAACATACATTCGTATTTTTATTAAAAAAACAAGTAAAAGATTCAATGCAAGCGCTATAATCAGCAGACGATACAACCCTTTAAAGTCTTTCACGGAAATATAATCGTCAATTGCCGACTCCATAATAAGCGGATTAACAAGACTGATTACCACACCGTAACCCATTATTAAGAGCACCATCACAATCTGCCATTTATATGCAATCAGATATGCAAACAGCCGCTTTAATGTCAACAGTTTACTGCGCTCTGCACTTTTCTCATCTTCTTTATAAGAATTGACTGCCATAGTTACACCTCCTGACCTACTAAGTTATCGCCATACTGAGCCATGTAAGTCTCATAATACAGACCTTTCTTTGCGAGCAGGCTCTCATGCGTTCCTCGTTCTGCTATACTCCCGTTTTCAAGCACCAGAATTTCATCTGCATGTCTGACTGCGCTGATACGATGCGCAATAATGATTTTGGTCGTATTCTGCAGTTTCTCCAATGTCTCCTGTATCAAATGCTCAGTTTCCATATCCAATGCCGAAGTGGAATCGTCCATTACCAGAATCGGGTCATTTTTGGACAAAGCTCTGGCAATACTGATACGCTGCTTCTGACCTCCGGAAAGACCTACTCCCCTCTCTCCTATGACCGTCTCATATTTTGATTCCATACGCTCGATAAATTCGCTTGCCTGCGCGTCCTTTGAAGCCCTACGCACTGTAGCTGAATCAGTCGCATTCTTTTTTCCGAGTACGATATTCTCGTTAATCGTATCGGAAAACAGAAATACATCCTGCATTACATTACTTATGCTGGTGCGCAGCTGTGCTAATGAAAGCTGCCTGATATCTACTCCGTCTAAGGAAATGCTTCCATCGGTAACATCATACATACGCTGCAAAAGCTGTACGATGGAAGTCTTGCCCGCGCCCGTTGCGCCCATAATCCCAAGCGTCTTGCCCGGTCCTAAAGTAAAAGAAATATCATGCAGAATTTCATACATATCAGCCTTGTGGAAAGAAACATGGTCAAAACAGATTTTACCTTCCACTTTATCTAATACCACAGGATTCTCCGCTTCCTTAATACTGGAAGTTTCCTGATAAATCTTTTTTATCTTCTTATTGGAAGCTACAGCCGATGAAAAGCTGTTGGTAAGCCAGCCTAACATCTCCATAGGCCACACAATATTTGAAGAATATTCCACAAACGCCGTCATCTCTCCTAAAGTCATTTCACCGCCTATTACATATTTTCCGCCGACCAATATAGTCAATAGCGGAACTATCTTTGTAATAACCGAAAAATACGGATAGAATTTTACGAAAACCTTCGATTGTGACATATTTAAATCATAGTACCTCTGGTTATGCGCAAGAAACTTCTTAATCTCAAACTTCTCTCTTGCAAAAGCCTTCACTGCTCGCACGCCCGCAAGATTTTCTTCCGCAACTGTATTCAATTTAGCGTTCTCTTCGCTGATTTGCTCATAAACATTGTCCAGTTTTTTCTCCATGACGATTGCAACCGTGGCACAAAAAATCATGGCCACTGTCGGAATCAGCGCCAACTGCCATCTCAGCATATACATGCTCACCAGAATGATGCTTGTATGATATATTACTTCAATAAGCAGCATACCGACATACGACAATGTATCCCATATATTGTCTATGTCGTCTTTGACTCTGGACATCAGTTCACCTGTATTGGTTCTGTCAAAGAAATCCGCGCTCAGAGACTGTATATGTATGAATAAATCGCGCCTCATTTCAGAGGAAATCTTAGAACCCGTGCGGTCAAACGTATATTCCTTTACATATTGAAATATAGCTCTTCCTATACCGATTCCTAAGAAACCAAGCAGAAGATACTTCAGTTTTCCCATATCTCCACCGATTATGACATCATCCACAACGTGCCTTGTCAGACGCGGTCCCATCATATCCAGCGTTACCGCTATCAAAAGCGCCATCACCGCACAAAAATACGGCACTCTCTTTTCCCAAATATAAGTTGATACTTTTTTCATTCTACAACTAGCTCCCTTTTTTAGCCTTTTCTCCGCATTGATTGCGTCAAAAAAGCCACGGCAGAAACTACCGTGGCTTTAAACCAATCTATTCAGGCATCAACTTTTACAGTCATTGCCGGAAATATGCGGAGGTAATTTCATGTCTTTTTACTCTGTTCAACTTTAAATTACTATTCATTGTTAAATTAGTTCTTGTAAACATATTCTTACCTCCTTTCCTTATTTTAACTTAGTCAATAGTTACTATACATAATACAACGTAACTGCTATATTAAATGATTCTTATGTAAAAGTCAACAGTTATTTTAAATTAACTTCCTTTATTCAACAGCGTCATTATACTGTATGTACACATTACTATTACAATATCTATTTTTCCATTTTCCAGAAGCATGCACTGTACGGTGCCAGCTCGCTTCCGCCGCCGAAATCATGCGTCTTTCCGGTGATCAAATCAACTGCTAAGCCGCAGCCTGCATCAAAATGCGCCGTATAGCTCTCACTGTCCGCATTAATTGCCACCATGACACGCTCGTCATCCGTCTTTCTCTCAAATATACACTGCTTATTAGTCAGTACCACTGAACGGAATGTGCCATAATTTAGAGCTTTAGAATTCTTCTTAGCCTCCGCAAGCGCACTTATAAAGTCGCACAGTTCATTCCACTCCGGTTCATCGAAGCAGGCGCGCAGCGCCGGATCTCCCTCACTCTTGTTTGCTTTGGCTCCCCATTCACTACCGTAGTAGACAATCGGAATTCCCGGCATACCAAAGCAGAGCGCATATATGAGCGGCAGATGCTTTTCATTTGTCAAAATACTTGCCACTCTCGTCACATCATGGTTATCCACAAAGGATAGCAGATGTTTTCCCCTGTACAATGTCCAATTCTCCGGTCCGAACTGCCTGAGAAGGGAATGGACGATTTCAAACATATTCATACTGTTAAAGCTGGAATACAAGCCCTTATAGCATTCATAATTCGTGACAGAATGAAGCATTTCATCATTCATCCACTGGTTATAATCTCCGTGAAGCGTTTCCCCAAGCAGATAAAAATCAGGTTTCAAACCATTACAGAAGCCGCGTAGTCTGCGCAGAAAATCACGATCCAGACAATAAGCCACATCCAGACGCAGCCCGTCGATATCGAACTCTTCCACCCAACCCTTAATACTGTCGAAGATATGGGAAATAACATCTTCATGCCTTAAATTAAGCTTCACTAAATCATAGTGACCTTCCCATCCCTCATACCAAAGACCGTCATTATAATTGGAATTACCGTCAAAATTGATATGGAACCAATCCTTATAAGGAGAATCCCAGCGCTTCTGCAGCACATCCTGAAAAGCCCAGAAGCCTCTGCCTACATGGTTGAATACACCGTCCAGAATGACTTTTATCCCGTTATCGTGCAGGTTCTTGCAGACAGCCGCGAAGTCCTCATTACTTCCGAGACGGCAGTCTATTTTACGATAATCCCTCGTATTGTATCCATGTGTATCGGATTCAAAAACCGGGGAAAAATAAATTGCATTGATTCCCAGCTTTTTCATATGGGGAATCCAATCGTTCACTTTCAAAATCCTGGACTCTGATACTCCGTCATTCTCAAACGGCGCTCCGCAGAATCCTAAAGGGTATATCTGATAAAAAACACTTTCATATGCCCACATTCTTATGTCCTCGCTTTCACATAGTTCCAATAAGAATTACGAAGTAATTCTTATAGCTAAGGCTGCTAAGCCTTAGCTTATTATACTATCCGAACCTTTTTAATGCAACCGGTTTTGCTCAATTATACAGTAACGGCTCTATAACCGGCTTATCGTCAAACAGGCTTAAGCCTCTCTGTCTTTAAGCTCAAGATAGAATTTCTGCAAAATTTCAAACGCCATCTTCTTATAAGACTTATCCGGTGAACACAATCCTTTACGATTGTAGTAGTTCTGAATACAGCTGGTTCTTCTCGGACATCTGAAATCATACAATATCCAGGGAGTCATTCCTTTTATATAATCAATTTTCCGTAATTCTGCAATCTGCCGCTCATACACATAAGCCTGACACTCCTCTGTTCCCTTGTCTGTTATAGTTCCATGATGTCCGCCGAGAGCATCTGCACCAAATTCCGTAATAATAACAGGTTTTTGCGGTCTGCTGTTTGCCATAAGCTGCGGAAGTTTTTCAAAATCCGGAGTATACCAGCCGCAATACTCGTTAATTCCTATTACATCCAGATACTCAGCCAGACGGTCCGCAATTATGTTTTTCTCACCATCAACCAGACATGCCGCAGACACAAGACGATTTCCGCCTTCCTCATGCGCACACTGTGCAAGCCTTCCCATAAACTGAAGTCTGTCATCCGTATCCGCATTTTCATTTCCAACTGACCAAATAATAACGCTTGCTCTGTTCCAGTCACGCTTCATCAATTCCCTAAGCTGGTTCTGCGCATCTTCATAAGTTTCCTCCCTGTCAAAGCGAATCGCCCAATACACAGGAATTTCCTCCCATAAAAGGATTCCCTTCTCATCCGCTAACCTTGCCATTCTTTCACTATGCGGATAATGTGCAATACGCATGAAATTGCAGCCCAGCTCCTGTGCAAGCAATATATTTTCCAGCCTTTCCTCATCAGTAAGAGCTTTACCGTTTACCGCACTATCCTCATGACAACAGATTCCTCTTAGGAAAACAGGCTTTCCGTTTAATATGATTTCTCCATGCTCCACCTTTATCTCTCTGAAACCTACTCTGTCGCAGACAAAGTCATCCATAAAAGACAGCCTAACATCATACAGTTTCGGCGAATCCGGTGACCATAACTGAGGCTTTACCTCCACTACGGCCTCTCCTGCCCCATTCTCTATGAGTATTTGTTCTTTTACTCCCAGTTCTTCTATAACAAGCTCTGCCGCGCCGGAGCAGGGCGTTGAAAGTTTCACCATTACCTTTACTTTACTATATGTGTTGTCAGGAACCAATCCAATCTGAAAATCCTTAATATGTACTTCAGGCAGATGTATCAGTTCAATATCTCTGTATACACCACCGTAATTAAACCAATCCGTATTTTCCGTTGGCACCTGCTCCGGTCTTCTTGTGCTGTCTACGACCAGTATGATTCGATTTTCTGCGCCAATAGAATCCGTCATGTCAAAATAACACGGTGTGGAACCGCCTCTATGCATTCCGATATAGTCCCCATTCAGGAAAACCCTGCACAGATAATTTGCCGCTCCGATTTTTAATATAATCCTCTCGCTATCCTTTTTGCTGCACGAAAACTTTCTGGTAAAAACCATGCTTCCCTCATACAGCAAAAATTTTTCATCCACTACATTCCAACAGCACGGAAGCTGAATGGACGGCCATTGGTCAAAAGAATAATCAATCGGAAGTGTATATCCGTTTTCATCAAAGCGTTTCTCCTTGTACCATTGCTGTCTTAAACACGTATCATACTGGTCTATGGCATACTGCCAAGTGCCGTTTAACAATTCCCGTCTTCTTCCGGAATCAAATACCATGGTATCTGCATTTACCTGCTTTTTTTCATACTGCTCAGTGTAATCCTCTAAATGTATATCTGACATATACTTTTTGGACTTCTCCATACGCGCTCTCCTCTCCATTCCCAACTGTGCTGATATCCTTTTTGCTTAAATTATAATTAATACTATCCCAAAACTTAGACTTCTAAGTCTGAGCTTATCTTAACATAAAAGCACATGTTATTCAATTTATATCATTCTGAGCCACTTAAAAGTTGTATCAACATTTCTTTTTTATTCCCATTGACCAGTTCGGTTATTTTTTGTTTACGAATTAAAGTGCACAGACTTTTCCACCGTTTTTATGACGATTTTGTAAGAAAATGGGTCAAAAATACAGGAGAAATCCCCCATTTCCACAAAGTTATCCACAATCGACACAAATGTCACACGTTATACACAACTTTTGTTATTTAAAAATCCTTTTCAGTTTTTACGAAATTTCAAACTATCGGACTTATAATTAAATATTTTCCCGAGATTTTTTGTAATCTTCTTATTTTATAAATTGACTCTTCAGATTCAAAATTGACTACATCGTTCAAACCAAGAAAGAAATATTATGTATTTTTTTAATTC
>CAMWWS010000080.1 GCA_947178085.1 uncultured Lachnospiraceae bacterium
CACACTTCCGATTATTTCAAGTCCAAGGAAGAAGAATGTGATCATATTCTGCGTCGCTGTATTTTGAGTGACAGCTACAGTCACCCCATCAATAAGCTCAGGCGCAATATAACCGGTTTTCGCCAACAGCAGATTGAAAATACCGCTGCATACGCCCACGCTGACCGTGGTAATGATTGTTACGACTGAGGTAGAAAGACCGTCGCAGCGGAAATCGCACTTCCATTCAATGTGGTCCAGCACATCGGCAAACAGCGCCATAAATACATAAGCACATGGCAGACCGCCGATATTTTTGACAAACTGTCCGATGAGAACGATTACCATATTGTGGGGGTTAATTAAGCAGATAACGCTGCCGATTGCGAATACGACAAAACCTGCCATAGTCAGATTACGCTTGCCGAATTTTTTCGCCAGAGGCCATACAGCAAAGATACCAATACCCATCGGAATACCACCCAGCGCGGAAACCAATGTCTGTGTAATACCATCGTTATATGTACCAAGCACATAGTTACAGAAATATACCAATGCAATATTTTTGAATCCGGCGCAAAGAGTGTAAACCAAAAAATAAGAAATAATCGCTACCCAGAATGAATCGGAAATCAGCGCCTTGAACTGTTTGTTCATTGGAACAGCCTCTTGCGGCTCATCCTGCGTTTCTTCGGTCACACGCTCACGCGTAAAATAGTATTCAATCAATGTAAGCGGCAAAGCTATAATGGACAGAATGCACATAACCATTGTCCAGCTTCCTTTGTTTACGCCAAGCGCCGGAAGAATCAGCATAGGGAAAATCAGCGCTACAATCATTCCGGTAATCATAATATTGGCAATGTTATTGAAAACAGACAGTCCTCCACGCTGCTCGGTATTACGGGTAGACAGAGGAACCATCAGATTGTGGCTCATGTTGTAAATGGTAAATGCGAAGGAATAGAACAAATTGTAAGACAGCATCACCCATATAACCTGCACTGTCTCAGAACTACTCGGTACCGTAAACAATAAAATTCCGGTAACAGGCATAAGAATAGCTGAAAACAGCAGCCATGGGCGCGCCTTTCCCTGCTTCGTATGTGTGCGGTCAATAATCTGCCCCATGACTATGTTTGTGATAGCGTCAATAACTTTTGAAATAATAGGGAACATTGTTAAAAATGCACCGCCCCATACGCTTGTCAGCTTCAAGACATCCGTATAGTAGACATTCAAGTAAGATGCCAGTACAGCGTTAAGTAACAGCGCACCTGCAGGACCTACTAAATAACCCAGCCATTTTTCTCCTTTGGTCACTTCGGGTGATTTGATACGGCTGGAAAATGCTTTTCCTTCCAGTAGTTTGCTTGTTTTCATCATGGTTTCCTCCTGTTTCATTTATATTATCATTTTATCACAATCTCTATTTATATCTCTTGCATATTTGTAATGTATATGATATATTTGTATCGGATTACAAAAAAAGATAAACTGCGGAGGATCCCTATTGAAAAACATAGATCTGAAATATATTTGTACAATTATCGGCAATTTATCAGGGATTCCTATCCGTTTATTTTATGACGGAAATCTGATTATGAATTACTCTGTTGTAAATCTCTCCAAAGACCCTATGTTTCTGTATCAAGAACCTATTTTTAAGATTACGACACATATCGGATATTTTATCACACCGCATTTTAATTACTATGGCATCATCAACTCAGGAATGCATAAGATTGTCGTAGGCCCAACCAGGCAGATTGTTCACAATTTACAAGACTTGCGGTCGCTTGCTTTCCGTATGGATATCCCACAAAATGAATTGGATAGTTTTATATCCGGAATGCAAAGCATCGTACGCATGCCGCTTGAGAGCGTGATGCAGATGCTCTGTGTTGTCAACTATATTCTGAATGACGAGAAATTGGAACTTAAGGATATTGCCATTTATGACGCTGAACAGCAGAATTTAAGAAAAGAACTGGCAGTTCAAAGCATGGAGCGTCAGCCTATAGCCGAAACGGACGGAGTGTACTTTCAACAGGAACTACATAACACACTTACCGTTGAGCAGACAATTGAGAACATCATTCGCAAGGGGGACACCGCATTCCTTAAAGAATGGATTTCTACCGCTCCTGCTGTCCGTGCAGGCATAATGGCAAACGAACAGCTGCGGCAAAGCAAGAATATCTTTGTAGTTGCTGCCACCATTGCATCCCGTGCTGCAATACGCGGCGGTATGGATGCTGAGGATGCACTTTCTCTCAGTGATGCTTTTATTCAGAAATGTGAACTGTTGAACAATATTGAACGGATTACCAATCTTCAATATCGAATGATTCTGGAATTTACCGAACAGGTTGAAAAAATACGACACGCCGCACATGAATCAGTGCTTGCCATTCAGGTAACAAATTATATTAAGCACCATATTTCAGAAGCCATCACCGCTGAAGCCATCGCCAGGCACATGTATCTAAGCCGCCCATATCTCTCGGCAAAATTCAAAGAAGAAACAGGACTGTCGCTGACCGATTTTATCCTCAACGAAAAAACAGAGGAAGCAAAACGCCTCCTCTGCTATTCGGAAAAATCACTTTTAAATATCGGTAATTACCTTGGATTTTCTTCACAAAGTCATTTTTCAAGAGTATTTAAAAAGTATTCCGGCTATTCTCCTACTGAGTACAGAGACTTCATTTCTCATAAATAAAATCAGAAAACAGCGCCTTCCCACCTGTCTTCTTTGTTGCATACATGCACAAAGCAAAGCGGCATCCGGTGAAATGGTCCAGTTCGAAACGCATTTTTTTCGGAGTTCCGATACTGCGCCACTCGCCGCCGTTACGGTAAAAAAACGTAACTTCATCCTTCATATTGTCAAAATCAGCACTAACCTTGAATTGCACCGTACTTGATTCTGTCGAAACGCATGCACCTTCAGTTTCTATATATGTTTCGCGCCCAGCTCCATGTGTAGAATCTACGGACATAGTTCTTTCCAGCAAGACTATATAGTATCCGTCATTTCTTCTGGTCAACGCCACCATTCCATAGCAGCCTGCAAATGCACAGATACCGGCATAATCGCCTTCCAAAAGCTGTGAACCGTCCACTGTTATGCTGCCGCTGCATTTCGGAAAATACATTCTCTGTGTAAATACATTCTGTGCTTGTGTACAATTCGTACTAAGTTTTCCCGTAGTTATCTCTAATGTTCCTTTTTCACAGTCATTTTTAATTAACGACAGGTCCGGTTCATGGTTAATCTGCCAACAGCTTTTAAATCCAAAAGTATCATATTCTTCCGATATGGTTCTCCTCTCTTCCGAAAAATCTGATACTTCATCACGCCGCTTGAAATCATCACTGTCAGTCAACGGTCGATATACATAATCGGAATGTTCAGCCGGAATTTCAAAAGGTTCCGCAATTCTGCCGTTGTCACCAAATACCGGTTTTCCGTCAATAAACTCCGCCTGCATCAGTACCGGTATCCTTCCTACAGCACCATGATCCTGAAAAAGTATGGCATACCACATGCCATCCGGAGTATCGACAATACCGCCCTGCGCAACCCCCTGATCCTGGTAACCTCTGTCATCATTAAGAATATCTCCGCCGATAAATTCGCCTTCCAACGATTCCGCCATAAAACAGGCTTCCACCCTTCTCCACCTGTCTTTTAAGGAATGAATCAGAAACAGATAATATCTTCCATCCAGCTTATATAAATGCGAACCTTCATAACCAAGTATGTTATTACCAGTATCGCTCACCACTATGCGGTTAAGTCCTCCCTCTTTAGGTCCACTAAGGTCTGACTTCAATTCAATTATACGGATATCCTTATTGCTAAAAGCAATATATACCCTGTCATCATCATCGAACAACAATGAACAATCATGATAAAACCCTTCTACATACTGTTTCTTCCATGGTCCATGAATGTCTTCCGACTGGAATAAATATGTTCTGCCCGTATCATTTGCAACAAAGCAGATATAGAATACTCCCTTATGAAAGCGCAGGCTTGCCGCCCACATCCCTTTACCGTAAATATTATTCTGCCCCTCAAGCATCTGCCCCGGAGTACTGTCCAGTCTGTCATACACATAGGATACATGCTCCCAGTGAACCAAATCATAAGAACGCAGTATCTCACATCCCGGCATAAAATGCATTGTGGTGCTGACCATATAGTATACTTCACCCACACGGATCACATCAGGATCCGGATAATCAAGCCGAATAATCGGATTAATCTGAGCCATAAGCTTCCTCCAACTATTAATAAAATTTTTAAGAATTTCCTATATATCTACTGTTATGCTTTTGTCTTTAATGTAAAAGAAAGCAGGCTTGCATTTCCGTCTCCGCGATATGTAAGATAAACAGCCTGCTGCCCATCGTCAATCTTCACCGGAGCACTGTATTCCTCCCATACATTGGAGTTTTTAACCGGTATCTTCGCCAATACTTCTCCATCCCACTTTGTCCGCACTTCAAAGCAGCCGTTTGCATATCCACGTGTCTTTATCGAAATTTCTGTTACATTCTTACAGTCAAAATATTTGAACCCTGCTGTCGCACTATTCCGCATGTTTCCGATATATCCGGGGTTCTCGTCACCATCCCTGCCATCCTGCATAATCTTAGGAAAACGGTCATCCCCGACATAGACGGACTCTGTATCCGTAAAAAGATTACATGCCAGATATGCTCCATACTCACCTTCTCCCCTTAGCGGACCGCCGTTCAAACCACATGAAGTCATCTCAACCTGACGGATACTTCCATCCTCTGCTATTTCAATTTTCTCTGCACAGCCCTGTCTGCTGTACCATGTGCCATTCGTGTGACGATGGTAAAAAATATACCAGTCTTCACCGATTTTAACAATGCTTCCATGGTTGTTCGCTCCATATGCCATAGGTTTATCAGCGGGCTTGTATGTATCTATATGCAAATCGCAGTTGCTGACAATGACCCCACCGTAAGTAAATCCGTGGTCAGGATATTTACTGACGGCATAACACAGTTCATGCATTACAATAGAGGAATAAATGAAATAATAATCGGAGTCCACCTTACGGATAGAGGCGGCTTCAAAGTATTCATGCCCCTCAAATCCTGAATCCTTACTGTACTCACATCCCGGTACGACAAAATCAGGCGCCTTTTTTATGGTCAGCATATCTGCGTCCAAAACAGTCACCATAGCTCCGATTCTGGATTTATCGCCTCTGCCGCAAAAACCGGTATAAAGATATGTATTTTCTCCCTCCGTCAATACTCCCGGGTCAAATTGCGGCTGGTCGCCTTCTTTTTCTCCAAGCCGGGTTCCGTCTTCATAATGCACATATCCGTAAAACTCAAATTTACCTGAAGGCGTATCACAGACTGCAACAGATACCACACTCACATGGTCAAGCACATAATACAGATAATACCTGCCATCCGGTCCCACCGTTATATCAGGAGCATAAAGGCACATCTTTCCGTCCCTGTTAAGCGGGTCTTCATTTCTGGGATAGATGACTCCTTCATATCTCCAATTTCCCAGATCATCCACCGGTGCTGACCAGCATACATAGTCTCCCATACAGAAAACATACCCGTTATAAAAATCATGAGAGCCGTATACATATACCCTGTCTCCAAATACATACGGCTCACCGTCGGGAATATACTCCCATGACGGCAGATAAGGATTATACGCCTGTTTTTTTATTGCTGTCTGCAATTCTTTCATTTAATTCTACCTCCATATGATAAATTAATAATTCCGGTCATGACATATTCGCCATATTGCCTTCTGCATGCCTTAATACCATAATAATCGGCATAATCAGTATTCCGCAGAAGAAATTACTGATGCCATGTATAAAGTCGAAAGGAAGTCCGGCGATAATCCACGCTATCATTCCCTTAAAGCTTAATCCATGCAGTATCGCCTGTGCCGGCGCATACAATGTTCCGAACAAAAAACCATGTGCCGCACATACTGCCATATAAACTATTGGCTGTATTTTCTTCGGCATGTTTCCGGGGAGCAGCATTACAGCTCCCCAGAGAACAGTCCATAGATACAAATAGGGAATCCACCATGCTGAAAAACCACTGAGGATACCATTTAAAAACACATATGTATAAATCGGGTACAATGCTTTTTTTCTGTAAACCACCGTAAATGCAACTACAAACACACCAAGCAGGTGAACATTAGGCAGCATCTCCATAATAATCTTCGATGCATACATAATGGCTCCAAGCATTCCAAACACGACGGTTTCCCTGATTGTAAGCTTCATACCTATTCTACCTTAAAGGCATAGCTTGCCCCTTCAGTAATTGTCGTAGAATCTACACCTGTAGATGCATACTCGTCATCTACATAAAATGCCCAGTACTTTCCGTCTTTATCGTAATCAACGGTTATTCCGTTGACCGTTTTTACATAAAGACCATATTCGCTCTCATCTCCGGCAATCAGTTCAAGCTCAAGCAGAGCCTCTCCTACCGTTTCCTTATCGGTATGGATTTCAAACTGCGTCGCCTCGCCTTCTCCATCTACTACGGTAAAAGAGAATGACATGCTGCCCTCTCCAAGCTGAGCAGCGTCAGTCTGAGTTCCGGCGGAAGCCTGTGCATTGCCTGCCTGCGTATTTACTTCCGTTATCGAAACTGAAGTTCTGCCATTTTCCGTATTGCCATTACAACCGGTTGTAAACAACGCCATAGCCACAGTAAGCGCTATACAAAGGATGCATGACAGTAATTTTTTACTACGTTTCATTTTCATGTTCTTATCTCCTTTGATTTTCTATTTCCTCTATATACCGGCACTCGCAGTCAAAAAAAAGAGTATTTTTTACTGTCCGGATATTTCGACTTGGCACTCCGTCAGTCAGCCTTCTCAGATATTCTCCAATGGCGTTTCCCTAAACTGTGGCTTTAGGTCAGACTGACAGATAACTTACATGTGCCTTACGGCGACGTGCTCGTACAGGATTTGCACCTGTTTCCCCGAACAATACAGATTAATCATAATATTTTGTATTCATTCAGTCAACAGAATTATCCGACAAAAAATCGTCTTGAAATTACAATCCTACAATGATAATATATCTATGTTACTTATACTTTATTTTAAAATTGTTCAAGAGGAGGACGATTATGAAAAAGAAAATTTTGTCACTTATTGTTGCCTCTGCTATGGTGCTTTCTTTAGCAGCATGCGGCAACTCAGGCAATGATTCGTCAAACGCGGGACAGGCTGACGGTAATGTATCTGAAGGTACAGAATCCGGTGACAGCACAGGAGCAGGTCTTAAAATTGCTATAGTCAGCAGCCCATCAGGCGTAGATGACGGTTCCTTTAATGAGGATAACTACAATGGTATCTTAACATTTATCGAATCCCATCCGGATGCGACCGTAAAACCGGTACAGGAGCCCACAGGTGATACAACAGCTGCTGTTCAGGCAGTAGCGGATATCGTAGCCGACTATGATGTAATCGTATGCTGTGGTTTCCAGTTTGCAGGTATTTCAACTACAGCACAGGAAAATCCTGATGTTAAGTTTGTTCTGGTTGACAGTTTCCCTTCCGATGCAGAAGGCAACACTATAGAAGTTGATAACATCTATGCTATGTGCTTTGCCGAGCAGGAATCCGGTTTCTTCGCAGGTATGGCAGCAGCGCTTGAAACTGCATCAAACAAAGTTGCTGTTGTAAACGGTATCGCATATCCTTCCAACGTAAATTATCAGTACGGATTTGAGTGCGGCGTTAAATATGTGAACGAAACAGAAGGTAAGAGCGTAGAAGTGGTAGAGCTTCCTTCTTACGCAGGAACAGATGTTACAGGCGCTAACGTAGGCGGCAACTATATTGGTTCATTCGCAGACGAAGCAACAGGTAAGGTCGTAGGCAACGCGCTCATAGCTGAAGGCGTTGACATTGTATTCGTAGCAGCAGGTGCATCAGGAAACGGTGTGCTTACTGCTGTCAAAGAAGCCGACGGCGTAAAATTCATTGGCTGTGACGTTGACCAGTATGACGATGGCAAAAACGGCGACAGCAACGTAGTCCTCACATCTGCTCTTAAGGTTATGCATCTTAATGTAGAGAGGTCTTTGAATGCAATTGCTGACGGCAGTTTCAAGGGCGGTAACGTAACCCTTCAGGCAGATACCGATTCTACCGGCTATGTAAATGCTGACGGAAGAAATCAGTTATCAGCTGATACTATTTCTAAGATTGATGCCGCATATGAATTGGTAAAATCAGGAAAAATTGTACCTGCCGCTAACTTCAACGGCATAACACCGGATAACTTTACATGGTAGTAAAAAAACTATAAATGTAAATTCTGAAGCGCAAGCTGTCGAGCTTGCGCTTTTTAATTCTCTCATTTATAATATTCTTATAATTACTTCCGAAAGGAGTACATACATGTCTGATTACATTATTGAAATGAACCATATCACCAAACGTTTTCCGGGCATCGTAGCAAATGATGATGTTACCATTAAGGTAAAAAAAGGAGAAATTTACGCTCTCCTCGGTGAGAACGGCGCAGGTAAGTCTACCCTGATGAGTATGCTTTTCGGGATGTACGAGCCTGACGAAGGCGAAATCATCATCCGCGGAGAGAAAGTCAAGATTGAATCTCCTAACCATGCAACAGAACTGAACATCGGCATGGTTCACCAGCATTTCAAGCTGGTAAGCAATTATACGATTGCCGAAAATATCATTATGGGCGTGGAGCCTATTAAGACTACTCTGGGCTTTATTAAAAGCGTGGATTTAAAAAAGGCGAATCGGGAAATCGCAGATTTGTCCAAAAAATTCGGTCTTGAAGTAGACCCGGCCAAGGTAATTGAGGATATCAACGTTTCCATGCAGCAACGTGTGGAAATATTGAAAATGCTCTATCGCGAGGCTGAAATCCTGATTTTCGACGAACCCACTGCCGTACTTACTCCACAGGAAATCGAATTTCTTCTTAAAATCATAAAAGAGCTTCGCGATAACGGGAAAACAATTATTCTTATCACGCACAAACTCGAGGAAATAAAGAAAGTAGCCGACAGGTGCGCCATTCTGTGCCGCGGTAAACTAATTGACGTGCTGGATGTAGCGTCTACGGACACCAAGGTCATGGCAAATATGATGGTCGGCCGAGAGGTAAACTTCACGGTAGACAAATCGGAACCCAAGTTTGGTGAAGAAGTTCTTAAGGTAGAAAAACTTACAGTTATGAATCAGGATAAATTTGAAGTAGTTAAGAATGTCAGCTTCACCATTCACAGAGGAGAAATCTTCGTAATTGCCGGAGTTTCCGGAAACGGTCAGATAGAGCTTGCAGACGCAATAGCCGGTCTTGTTAAACCAAGCAATGGCAGCGTTACTTTAAACGGCATAGGTATCACACGTTATTCAATAAGGAAACGGAATCTTTCCGGAATCTCCTATATTCCTGAGGACCGCCACAACGTAGGGCTTGTCATGGACTTTTCACTATCGGACAACCTGGCGCTTAAGAATTACTTTGAAGAACCTTTTTCCAAAAACAGCATAATAAATGACGAAGAATTCCTGAAATACGGTGAAAAGCTTATTGAAGAATATGATATCAGAAGCAGTCAGGGCAACAAGACAATCGTTCGCTCCATGAGCGGTGGAAATCAGCAGAA
>CAMWWS010000081.1 GCA_947178085.1 uncultured Lachnospiraceae bacterium
CCGTTCATTGATATCTTGGGCACTTAAATTCATAGGTTCAGAAAGCATATGGTGATTATCATGAAAAAAGATTGGCTATTTGAATCAAACGAATACATCTGCGATTTAAGAGTAGCTGCCGTTCTGGTAAAGAATAACAAACTTCTCGTGCAACGGGAGAAAAATGGAAATGAGTATGCATTACCCGGTGGTCATGTAAAAATAGGAGAGACTTTGGAAGCCGGACTAATTCGGGAAATATCTGAAGAAATAGGCGTAGAAATAACGTGCAATCGTCTGTTATGGAGTGAAGAATGTTTCTGGGAATGGAACGGAAAACAAACACATAATATCGCTTTTTATTATTTGATTGAACTGTGCGAAAAATTTAAAATTTTGGATGAAGAGTTCATTCCCCAGAAAGATAATTGTAATGTGCTTATTGGTTGGATGCCTATTGATGAAATTCAAAATGTCACCATATATCCTGAATTTATTAAAAAAGAGATATTTCAGTTAAATGGACCTATGAAGCATTTTATTTCAAAAGGTTAGGTTTCTATCTGCTATAATTTACGACACAATCCTCCTGACCGTAATAATGCTTCTATACGTAGCCGATTGCGTCACTATTCCCGTACGCGCTGTGGCAGCATGTACAATCTGCCCGTTTCCTATATAAATAGCTACATGACCGCCATAATAAATTATATCGCCCGGTTCCGCTTCGGAATACGGAACGCTCCTTCCGACCTGCGACTGAGAATAGGAAGTCCTCGGCAAATTATATCCATATTCCTTATATACTGACTGTACGAATCCCGAACAATCCGCACCGTTCGTCAGACTGGTTCCGCCCGCCACATAAGGGTTTCCAATCCACTTACAGGCAAATTCTGCAATCTCTCGCCCCGAAGCGCTGCCATAAGAAGCAACCACGGGAGTCGATGTTTCCGGCTTTTTCTGCGTTTCTTCCGATTTGCTGCCAGCCTCCTCTTCGGACTTTCTCCTAGCCTCTTCTTCAGCCTTTCTCTTTGCTTCTTCCTCGGCTTTTCTCTTAGCTTCTTCCTCTTCAGCCTTTCTTCTGGCCTCTTCCTCCAGCTTTTTTATCTGTGCGGTCTCCTGCTTGATTTTGGTTGTATAAGCTGCCGCTTCCTGCTTAGCCTGCGCCAGTATGACATCATAATTATCATATTCTTCCTGTTTCTGAGCGAGCAGCTCTTGTGCATAAGTCTGCTCTTCTTCAAGCTCAAATTTAGAAGTCTGTAGTTCTGACTTTTCATCTTCCAGCTTTTCCTGAAGCGCGGCTACCGTTTCTACCGTTACCTGATATTCTTCCAGAAGCTTTCTGTCATACTCGTAAAGCTTTTCAATATACTCCGCCTTATTAAGCGCATCGCCTATATCCGAAGATGTCAAAAGCAGCTGCATATAAGAGATGTCACCCTGTTCATACATGAATTTTATTCTAATCTTCATGGACTCATACTGGGCGTCTTTGGTTTCCACAGCCGCATCATAATCCGCCTGCGTCTGTACTATCTCTTCCTCTTTACTGCTGATTTCTTCTTCAATAAGATTTATATCTGTTAGCAGACTCACAAGTTCCGCGTCCAGTTCTTCAATTTCACTCCCTATATCAGCCTGTGCGCCTTTATAATCAGCAATCTGTTCGTTTACTTCTTTTAACAGTTCTTCATTCTTTTCCTTTTCTTTTTGTATATCAGAAATAGTGGTAGCATCCGCCGATTCTACCACTACAGCAAGCATAAGCAAAACTATCATAGTACTTACAAATCTTTTAAATCCGTTTTTCATATGTGCCTTCATTCTGATGTCTTGTTGCGGGTGAAAAATTTATTTTTCACCCTACTATAGTTCGCAATTCTTAACCGTTCTCGGGAAAGGAACAACGTCTCTGATATTTCCCATACCGGTCAGGTACATTACGCATCTTTCAAAACCAAGTCCGAATCCTGCATGTCTTGCAGAGCCGTACTTACGCAAATCCAGATAGAACTGATAATCTTCTTTGTTAAGACCCAGCTCGTCCATTCTCTGCTCAAGAGTTTTGAGATCATCTTCTCTCTGGCTGCCGCCGATGATTTCACCGATGCCCGGAACCAGGCAGTCCATAGCGGCAACTGTTTTTCCATCTTCATTCAGCTTCATATAGAAAGCTTTTATTTCCTTCGGATAGTCGGTCACAAATACAGGGCGTTTGAACTCTTTTTCAGTCAGATAACGCTCGTGCTCCGTCTGCAAATCACAGCCCCATGATACCTTATATTCAAATTCGTCATTATGCTTTTCCAAAATCTTTATTGCCTCTGTATAAGTCACATGTCCGAAATCCGAATTCAATACATGCTGCAGCCTTTCAATCAACCCCTTATCCACAAACTGATTAAAGAAGTTCATTTCTTCCGGTGCATTCTCAAGCACATATCTGATAATGTGTTTTAGCATTGACTCCGCCAGAATCATATCGTCCGTAAGGTCTGCAAACGCAATTTCAGGCTCAATCATCCAGAACTCTGCCGCATGTCTTGTAGTATTGGAATTCTCCGCGCGGAACGTCGGTCCGAATGTATACACATTTTTAAATGCAAATGCATATGTCTCCACATTCAACTGACCGCTGACCGTCAGGCTGGTCGGTTTACCGAAGAAATCCTGACTGTAATCTACGCTGCCGTCTTCCGTCTTGGGAATGTCATCCAGATTAAGCGTCGTCACCTGAAACATTTCTCCTGCGCCTTCGCAATCGCTGCTCGTTATAAGCGGCGTATGAACATAGACAAACCCTCTCTCCTGAAAAAAGGTATGAATCGCATATGCGATCATGGAACGTACACGAAAGACCGCCTGAAATGTATTGGTTCTGGGTCTTAAGTGTGAAATGGTTCTCAAATACTCAAAGGTATGGCGTTTTTTCTGCAACGGATAATCCGATGTGGATTCACCTTCAATCATAATCTCTTCCGCCTGCATCTCAAACGGTTGCTTTGCCTGCGGCGTCGCCACAATTTTTCCTCTTGCCACGATTGCAGAGCCTACATTCAGACCTGATATAGTCTCAAAATTCTCCAAATTGTCACTGTATACAATCTGTAATGTCTCAAAGAAAGTACCGTCATTAACCACAATGAATCCAAATGTCTTGGAATCCCTTATACTTCTTACCCAGCCCCCTACTGTTACTTCCTTATCAATATATGCTTCCCTGTTACGATATAAATCTTTTACATCTGTCAATTCCATTTTAATCTCCTTTCTCAACCTACGAGTTTGGGCAGCGCTAGAAGCTCTTTAGCACTAAACTTGCAATTGAAAAATCTTTGATTTTTCAATCTATTCATTCGGATAAACTGCATTCTCAATCAGAAAATCCATCACCCTCTCAGCTATCAGATATTCACGGAGTTCTTCCACATCTGACTGCTCTTTGAATTCTTCCACGGATTCATATCCAAATTCATTCACGCTTTCTTCCATTTCCTGATTGAATTCCTCTTCCGACATATTCAGACCTTCCGCATCTGCTATTGCCTGAAACATTATATACTGCTGCGCTGATAGGATAGCGTTTTCTTTAAGCTCGTCTTTATAAGCTTCCGCATCAAAACTCTGTCCGTATGACAAAGCCTGCATAGTCAATCCCTCAACGAGCATATCGTAAAAACGATCCACCATCTTCTCCGGAGGCTCTTTAAAAATACACTTCGACGTAACATTGCTTATAATTTCTTTTCTGACTTCCTGATTATACTTATCCATCTCGCTATTGTAAAATAATTCATAAAAGTAATCCCGTAATTCATCCGGCGTACTGCATCCGCCTATTCCGGTTTCCTGTACTATTTCATCCGTAAGTTCAGGTATATCCACAATTGATATACCATTAATCGTCACTTCAAATGATACATCTACGCCGGCCATATCCGGATTTGGTTCGTAATCATCAGGAAAAGTAAGGTCAAGCGTTACCGTATCACCCACGCTTGTACCAATCAGCCCATCTTCAAATCCCGGAATAAATCTTCCCGAACCGATTGTCAGGCTTGAGCCCTGCGCAGAGCCGTTTTCAAACGGTGTACCGTCCCTGTAACCGGTAAAATCTATATTAACCGTATCGCCCTCCTCTACCACTGTTCTGTCGGTTACTTCTGTCGAAACCGCTCTTGGTTCCAGAATGTAAAGACTGATATAGTAATCTACAACTTCATCTGTTATCTCAGGCTTTGCCACTGTCAGCTCAATCCCTTTGTACTCTCCGAGCGTAACATATTCGGACGCATTTATTTCTTTTAAATAGGCGGCATCCTTTCCGCAAGCGGATAACATGCACATAGACAGCGCGGCCGCTATCAATATTGCAATTTTCTTTTTCATAATCTCCTTGCCTTTCTGTTATTATTATAAACTATATTAGAATATATCATAAATCGGCATTACTTAAAAGAGTTTCTTTACAAAAATCCCACTTGTTTCCCTTGCCTAATATTGAAATCAATGCTAAAATATGGATTAAACAGCAAATTGGAGGTATCAGTATGAGTACACCGGTAAAAGTAATATTGGGCATTTTAATTTTCGTAATTATTGCTCTGGTCGTTTTATACTTTTTGGGCAGAAATTTACAAAAGAAACAGTCGGCGCAGCAGGCACAGATTGAAGCCATGAAGCAGACTGTTTCCATGCTTATTATAGATAAGAAACGGATGAAGATAAAAGATGCAGGGCTGCCGCAGGCAGTTATTGCACAGACGCCTAAGATGCTAAGGAATTCCAAGTTACCTATTGTAAAAGCAAAAGTCGGTCCTCAGGTCATGTCTTTAATCGCGGATGACAAGATTTTTGATTCCATTCCTGTGAAAAAGGAAGTAAAGGCTGTTGTAAGCGGAATATATATCACTGACGTAAAAGGACTTCATGGAAAACCGGCTCCGGTAGAAGTCAAGAAAAAAGGCTTCTTCAAACGTGCTCTTGAAAAAGCGCAGGAAAAAGCCGGTGCAACACCTTTAAAATAATTATTTTGAACGAATATCCATGACTATTTTACAGTCAGCGTGATATTCGTAGTTCATATCCAGTACATACTCCACATCCACTACTATCCTTTCGGATTTATGTGTGATGTGGATTTTTTTGGTATCAATTCCAAGCACAATATTTCCATATGGAGTATTATAGCTCGTCATGTTCTTTTTGTTTTTCTCAAAAACCATACGGACATTCAGCGGTCCGCTTTTTGTTATCTCCAAGAAATCTTCATTAAATTTGAGTTTATTCTTTACAGGTTTCTCAAACCCTTCCATCGCTTCATCATAGATGAGAAAGTGTCTGTCGTTCTTTTCATAATACGTCCCTGCTGCCACCGTCTCAATTTCTTCTGTATCGATCTCGCTTTTACCTTGCTGACGACTGCGCAGGTATATAAGTACGTCTTTTGTCATTTCAGAATTCCTCAATATTGATGACTTTAGCAGAAAGAATTCCATACGGAATTATGCTGTTTGCAAACTTTATAAACTTATCCGCTGCATCGCTGACGAAGAAACGATAAAGTTCAGTGCCAAGCTCAGGCCTTTTCTCACTCTCTAAACCTTCTTTATGTAACAGCGCTTTCAGCTC
This sequence comes from uncultured Lachnospiraceae bacterium, assembly GCA_947178085.1. Next base: position 5,617 of record CAMWWS010000081.1, read on the forward strand.
ATGTGCTGTCTCATAAGCCGGATTTACCAGAGTAACCTTGTCTCCCATAATCCTGCCAACCGTAGAACGAATCAACGGATAATGCGTACAGCCAAGTACCAAAGTATCGATACCAATATCAATAAGCCCGGCCAAATACCTTCTTGCTATTTCATCTGTTACCGGGTCTTCCCACAGTCCTTCTTCCACAAGCGGTACGAAAAGAGGACACGCCTTACCGATAACTTCTACGCTATGATCATTTTCTTTTATGTATCTGTTATAGATTCCGCTTCCGATTGTCGCTTCCGTTGCGATTACGCCGACTTTTCCGTTATGCGTGGCTTCAATCGCAGCATGAGCCCCCGGTTTTACCACGTCTACCATCGGAAGCTCCACTTCTTTTTCCAGTTCTTCCAGGGCGCATGCACTTGCCGTATTACAGGCAACGACAATCGCCTTGACTTCCTGCGTCTGTAAGAATCTCACAATCTGCCTCGAGAACCTCGTTACCGTCTCCGGCGATTTGCTGCCGTAGGGTACTCTTGCCGTATCTCCAAAATATACGATTCTCTCGTTGGGCAGTTGACGCATAATCTCTCTTGCCACCGTCAGACCGCCTACACCCGAATCAAAAACACCAATCGGCGCATTACATAATGATTCATTTTCTTTCATTTTTTCTTATCCATTCCAATATTCTGCTTTTTATAACAAGCTGACCTTCGTCTGAAAGCATCAGCTGACTAAAGATATCTTCATCTGAGCAATCTTCTTCCATTCCCTGCTCTTCGTACACTATCTCATAGGTATCCTCCGGAAAACACAGTTCAGGATAAAGCAGGAACCACCATACAAAAGCAGACGTCACAGTAAATATTCCCATAACCGCCGTCCTAAGATACTCTTTCCATTTAAAGCTGCGCTTTATATCGTTTTTTACCAATTCTTCATTCATATTTTCTCTCCTTACCGCCGAACTATTGCCGTTCTTTGTTAAGGAGTTTTCCCTAAAGAATTGTATTTATTCCATATTACTTATTTGGACAAATTTCTACTTACTTCTTTTATTTTCCTTCTCCATATGAATCTGTCTGATTATGGATTTTTCCTGATTATCTATATGTGCTCTTGCAGCCTGCGCCGCTTTTTCTTTATCCTGCCTTATTATACCTTCATAAATCATTCTATGTTCATCCACCAGATGATTATGCTGATTTTCGTCTTTAATATATTCAAAACGATATCTGTACATCTGTTCAGATAGATTGTTTACCAGTTGAATCAGCCTTTTATTTCCCGTCGCAGCTACTATAATATCGTGCAGCTTCACATCCGCCTCCGCCATAATCGTTGCATCTCCTGTAACCGTAGCCTTTTCAAATTCGTCACAGGCGCATTTCAGTTGATTCTTCTCTTCCTCCGTAATCCTGTCGCATGCAAGTTCTGCACAGAGCGCGTCCAATGCCCGTCTGACCTCAAGTACGTCCTTTAAATCCTTTTCTGTAATCTCAGCGCCCTCAGCTCCACGCCGCGGAATCATTATGACAAGCCCCTCTAACTCCAGCTTCCGTATAGCCTCTCTGATAGGCGTTCTGCTGACACCGAGCTGATTTGCAAGGTGAATCTCCATCAGGCGTTCTCCCGGCTGCAGTTCTCCGGTCAGAATCGCTTTTCTGAGCGTATTAAACACAACATCCCTCAAAGGAAGAAACTCATCCATATCAAGCTGAAGTCTGGCCCCCATACACTTTCCTCCCTTATACGAATTCGGTTACAAATACCTGTTCAGCAAGTTTATGTGCCTTAATCTGTTCTGCTGCCCTTCGCGCTTCTTCCTCCATAGTAAAGATTCCGAAAACGGTAGGTCCGCTTCCGCTCATCAGCGCATTCTCCGCTCCATCATTCTTCATCAGATTCTTTATCGTATCAATTACCGGATACTCGCGTACCGTAACTGTTTCAAGCACGTTTCCAAGTCTGTCCGTAATCCCTGATAAGCTGCCCGTTTTGATTGCCTCTACCATACCGTCAATATCCGGATGGTACGACAATGTATCCGCATGCAGATTTTCGTATACAAACTTTGTAGACACATTAATATCCGGTTTCGCCACTACCAGTATGCACTGTGGCGGCATCGGAAGCTTAGTTAAAGTCTCTCCTATTCCTTGTGCCAAAGCGGTTCCGCCCATAATGCAGTACGGAATATCCGCCCCCAGCATTACACCTATATTCTGAAGCTGCTCTATGGATAATCCAATCCCAAACAATTCATTCAGCCCAAGCAGAGTTGCTGCAGCATCCGTACTTCCGCCCGCCATTCCTGCGGCAATCGGAATCCTCTTTTGCAGAAAAATGTCTACTCCCTGTGTAACACCTGCCCTGATAAGCAGCAGTTTAGCCGCGCGACATATAAGATTATCCTCTCCGGCAGAAAGCCCTACATTATCAGTTTTTAGGGTTATGCCCTGCTCTGATTTCCTGGTGAAAGTCAAAGTATCACTAATACCTATTGTCTGCATTACCATTTTCACTTCATGGTAACCATCTTCCCTTCGGCGTAGTACATCCAGACCTAAATTGATTTTAGCATAAGCCTCTTTTGTCAGCTGTTCCATATAATCTGTTTTTCCTTATCACATATGATTATGTTAATTATGTTGTATAATCTACAAAAGATTTTGTTATTTGAAAATTATTTAAGATTGTACTTAATTTTATACAATCTGGAAGAGTTTGTCAATGTGTAGTGATAAAGTGAGCCTATGTCAAATATACATTACGCTGCCTGCCGCTTATGAAATGCTCTGTAAGTAAATGGCAGCGTAATAGTGCTTACAAATAGAGCCGTCAGAATCAGCATAAGCGGATAAGATATTTTTAATCCAAAGATATGAAAAACCTCGTACTTTGTCAGTGCTGTATATGCTGCAGCCATTTTAGCCGGCATAAGATTCAGAATATTATTATATGTCCGACTGCTTCTGGAATAGGATAAAAACGATGGTACAAATAAAAACACCATTGCGCAGATAATCACCGGAAAGGGAGACGGCATCTTAGCTGATAACAGTAATGTGATTCCTTGCATGAACAGACACATAAAGAATCCTGCCAACAGCACATACAGATACGTCTGCAATAAATTCACATTTGCCGGAGCCAGAAAATTTAAAATCTGCAAGCTGCACTCCGCGCCTCCGCTTCCATATATGGCGAATACAGCGACTGTCAGAATAAACATACCCGATACATAAATTACAGTGGTAAGCATAAAAGACGAGATAATTTTCGCAACAATCAATTTGCTTCTTCCGTATTTTGTGGACAATAGGATTGCATCAGCTCCCGTCTGGTATTCAGATGAAAATACAGGCGCTAAGGTAATGCATACTACCATAGCGATAGCCATTAACGAAATATAACTGATACCCAGTAATTTATTCCAACCGGTGTTATATTCATAATGAAAGGGAGTCATGAGCTTTTCATTTTTTGCCACAAAATACTCTTTGTCCGTTTCGGAATAATTACCGTAAGAATAATCCATATTAAGATATTCTTCAACCTTTCCCAGACGCTTTTCATAGAATTTTTCAGCATCCGACAGCGCAAGGTTTCCAACCGCATAGTAATCATAACTCTCTCCTTCCGGCGTAAACGCCATATCTATAAGGAATTTGATTTCACTGTCAGACTGAATATATTTTGCATAAGCAGTATTATTAATCCAAGAACTTACCGTACCGTCCTCTTTTATAAAGCTATCCGGGTCAGCGTAAGCGCTTTGATAATTTGCAATCACAGACTTTAATTTTTCAGTCGTTAAGTCACAGGAAGAATTCTCCAATGAATCCTTTTTTGCACTAATTGCTTTCATCCCGGTAATCTCACTTCCATCCTCATTAATCCAGTTATTTTCACTGATTGTAAGACACGGCACGATAACAAGCATGACCATCATCAATACAACCGCACAAAGAAAAGATTTCTTTTTATATACTTTCATAAACTCAAAAAGTATTAATTTTTTCATATTAATACACTTACTCCTTTCTAATCTGTCTCTTACTGATTT
>CAMWWS010000082.1 GCA_947178085.1 uncultured Lachnospiraceae bacterium
GTTCTTCCATGAAGTCGTCTCTATCAATATAAAGTTCCCTTTCAAAAGGTATCTATCTCGTTCCGAGACTCTCGTTTTCCAGATTATTAGCTACCGTAAGAGTCTCTTTTTCACCTTCAGGATAGTTATCAATAACAAGTTTGATTGGATCAAGCGCTGCCATTATTCGCGGTCTTTTCATCTTAAGGTCTTCTCTGATACAATATTCTAACATAGAATATTCAGCTGAAGAATTAGCTTTGGAGACACCGCACAAATCTACAAAAAGCCTGATAGACTCCGGAGTAAAACCTCTTCTTCTCAGTGCAGCGATAGACACCAGCCTTGGGTCATCCCAGCCGTCTACAATTCCCTCTTCTACCAGTTTCTTAATATATCTCTTGCCGGTGACCACATTGGTCAAATACATTTTGGCAAATTCAATCTGCTTCGGTGGATGAGGATATTCCAGTTCTTCCACCACCCAGTTATAGAGCGGTCTGTGGTCCTCAAACTCCAGCGTACAGATAGAATGAGTAACCCCTTCTATTGCATCTTCAATAGGATGCGCAAAATCATACATCGGATAAATACACCATTTATCTCCCGTATTATGATGAGACAGATGTGCCACACGATAAATAATCGGGTCTCTCATGTTAATATTGGGAGATGACATATCTATTTTAGCACGCAGGGTCTTCTCACCATCTGCATACTTTCCATTCTTCATATCTTCAAACATTTGCAGGTTATCTTCTATACTTCTGTTACGGTTGGGATCGTCTTTGCCGGGTTCCGTAAGCGTCCCCCTGTATTCACGCATTTCATCCGCACTCAAATCAGATACATAGGCTTTACCCTTTTTAATTAACTTAACCGCACCCTCATACATCTGTTCAAAATAATCTGAAGCAAAGAACAACCTGTCCTCGTAGTCTGCACCAAGCCACTCTACATCAGCCTTGATGGACTCTACAAACTCATTCTTTTCTTTCGTCGGATTAGTATCATCAAAACGCATGTTAAACTTTCCGCCATACTGTTTAGCAAGCCCATAGTTCAAAAGTATGCTTTTTGCATGCCCGATATGAAGATAACCGTTAGGCTCAGGCGGAAACCTCGTGCATACCTTATCGTACACACCCTCTGCTAAATCCTTATCAATAATCTGCTCAATGAAATTTCTTGAAACAGCTTCTTTTTCTTCCGCTGCCGTCACTATTTTTTCGTTCTCACTCATAGTCGCTGTTTTAAGCCGCTGCATTTAAAGTATCGCAGCGTCATCACTGACCTCCTTTGACCATGTTCAAATCAATATATTTTCATATATTATTCGTCCATTATTATATATTACCATAGTAAAAATAAAATATAAAGCATAAATTTGGACTCAGCGCCACTTTCTTAATTATATTCTAATTACTTTCTTATGCCCAGCTGCCTCTCCGCTTCCTCCCTGAGCATCGTCTCATCATATATATTCACGCGGTATATATTTGTTCTGTCAGTCAGATAAATACAGTTTCTATTACCGTCAACTGCAAGAAAGCCATCAATATGAGCAGTAATTTTACCTTGGTTGGAAAAATCCGTCAAATCAGCCTCTTCAATAAGATAAGCGCATTCGTCTCCCACAATAACACCGTAATCTGCATTCTCAGGCTGAATAGAATGAGTCATGCAGGTATGCAAATCCTGTAAACCGCCGTCTTCATATAATTTCTGATTCTGCTCATCTACACCATATATTTTTATATCCCCGTTTTTATATACGACATACAATGTCAGTCCGGACGCATATTCTTCCCTTTCGTTAAAAAACATATTTTCAACATAAGTCGCATTGATACTTTCAACTTCACACAGACATTCAGTTTCGCCTTCCCGCAGGGCGTCCACAGCATATAACTGCAGTGAATCCGTCGTCTTGGAAGATGTCGCAAGATATTTCATAGAAGGGCTGACTGCCACCGCGCTGCTGTCTGAAATGATTTCCCCGCCCATAATTTCATAAGAAAGAGAACCGTCCACCACATCATATACATTCAGTTTTCCAGAAGCCTTAGTAATAACATACCGGCCTGAAACATCAGTTCGCAGATATCTGCCAAAACTGTAATCTTCTTCATATAACGCTCTCTGCTCCCCTGTTTCATAATCAAACATGATTATTCCATCGCTTGTTATGAGGGTTAAGGCTTCCTCTTCCGAATAAAAACTCATTCCTACAAAATATTCATCACCCAAATAACGCCAAAGCACTTCACATGTTTCAGTATCTATCATCTCAACGCAAATATTATATTCATCCGAATAACTATGAACCGCCAGATATTTGCCGTCTTTACTTAATTCTGCGCTCGAATACCGATTCTTTGTCTCACACAATGTCTCAAAATTATTCCCTGCCGCCCAACGGTACAAAGTAACATTTTTATCCAAATAAGGAAGCGTTGTATAGAAATCGTTTCCTATTCCAAATGACTTTACGTTAGTAGAATTACAATCCGTGAAAGTCAAACCTACAACAGCCATCATGTTATCCAGATTAAGATGAATCCACGTCCCATCTCTTGTAAATACCATGAATGCATCCCGGCCGATATAATTTCTAATCTCCACAACCTCTGAGCCGAAGTCAAAATTCTCAATATATCCGCCATCCCGCTTATCCAAAACAACAGCATATTCATAGGAAACACAGATAATATAGTTGCTGCCCTCTTTTGAAGACATTGCGATTTTATTAACCCAGTTCTTATCGTTTCTATATGTCCAGAGAACAGCATTATCCTGTGAAAGATCGCATGCATAGACAGTACCGCCTAAATCTGCCAGAAATGAAGTACCCGGCTCCCATCTGTTATTGTCCGCAACATAGAGAATATCATCCACAAATCTCATGCACTTCACAGAACCATTTGCAATGTTATACCGGCGGTAAACTGCGCCTGTCTGAGTCTCACATACAAATATGATCTGCTCTTCTTCTGATGCCGCTGACGCTGCAAATAACGTTCCGTCTGCATTCATAACTGCGCAGGCCTCAGTTTCCATAAGATTTTCATTTTCCTGCCAGCTGCCTGAAGCAGTCACTTCACCGCTTTGACCGCTAATCACAAGGAATCCTGTTGCAGTACTTATAACTGCCCTGTCAATATCCTTGGAATAGCAAATCTCCAGAACAACTTCACAGTCAATCTGATATATGTCTGCTCCCAGATTTATGTCAAAACAACTCACACCGTTTTCAGTAAGATACAGAAACATATCTTCATTGATGAACGCAATAGCAGCCTCCCCATGATACAAGTACATGTTCAACAAAAAAGAAGTCAGTTTGCTGCCGTCCCGACTATCCCAGACACACAGCATTTTAAAATCATCCACCGTAATAATCTTACTGCCTTCCGGTGAAATTTTCATAAAATTAATGTTTGTATCGGCTTCCAATATTCTGTCAGGCAGAATCTTTGTATTATTTTCATATATATTTAAACTTTCGGTCAGTGCATAAGCTGCCTGTGGCGTATACGGAATATCTTCATTACTGCCGCCCGGAAATGCCTGCAGGGCAGTCTCTATGGCTGCAATCCTGTCGCCCTTCTCCAAAAGATTTGCTGATTCTTTTGCCAGCGATATACAGTTGCTGCGCACAGCCTCCGCATATTGTTTCTCAATCTCTTCCGCCTGCATCGCAATTTCTTCCGATTGCTGCTCTATTTCATTAAGCTGTTCGCTAATCTGCACATTCTGTCTGCGGATGCGAAGCGCCATAGTCGTACTGACGAGTCCGAAAAGAAGGCAGATTGCGCTTCCTGCCAAAGACAGGGTAATAACCTTACGCATTTTCTGCTCTCTATGCCTCTGCCTTAAGTCATCATAACCACACCCGAACATCGGCGCAGCAAGACGGAGAATCTCACTCTTTATTTTCTTCAGTATTTCCTTCTTTGAACGCCCTCTGACATCTGCTGCAAGCGGTTCAGCCGGAACCTTTCTTATTACTGTACTGCCATCATCCGCAGTTACTGTTTCTTCGCGATAAAGTAATTCTTCGGGAAAAGAATCCGACGGTTCTCCTTCTGTAAGTACCAGCAGAACATGCTCTCTTCCCCTCAGACTGATAAATGTTTCTATTTCCTTTTTGCACCACATTGACTCTTTCAGTCTGGGTGAACAAATTACAATCAAAAACTCAGACTTCCCCAGAGCTTCCATAATCGGATCGGCAAGATTACTGACAAGAGGAAGTTCTTCCTGATCCCGGAATACTCTCGTTATCCGTGTTTTAGCTTCTTTATCATTCTCGCTCAGTCTGCGCGCTACATTTCCCGGCAGCTTAAAGCTCTCCAACTGCTTGTGAAGATTCTTGGCGACAAAGCTGTCAGTTTCAGTATGCCTGTAGCTGATAAAAGCGTCATAATACCATTTTTTTTCCATTTTTGTACAATGCCTCTCAATGCAACTTTTCATAGGTCTTAAAGAATATATCACGTTCAACAACATAAATATCATGTTTATCGTCACAGCGCACTGTAAGAAAATCTCCCGGTTTCCCTAACATATATTTTTCTTCATCCCATGCAGTAAATACCTTAACCCTTTTGGTCAATTCTTCAGCATGGATGTGCGTACCCCCACTGGCAATGCAAATTTTAGCGTAATCCGCCAGCTTCAGTACAGAGCCGTCAGCACGATTATGAAGCGTCGGCTGATATTCAGTCTTAACAGCACAATCTGACATGCAATAAGTCTCATTAGTCAACACATAAGATTTCTCAAACTTGCTCCTTCTGTTCGGATATACCTCACCCTTTACGCCTATCATAATAATAAGGTCAGATTCCACCACCATATCTATATCGCCCTCTAGGGTTCTAATCGTAATAGGTGTTCCTGCAGGCAGTACATCCGTTGCCTGAACAAAACCAAGCGGTACCTTCTTCTTGACATACGACTGCATATTTGATGTATCAATTTCATAGTCTTTGGCTACTATAATCTGGGTGTTATCGAAATAGTCATTCAACCGTTCGCTGAAAAAGGCTTCGGAATGCAGGGTAGGATATACCTCTTCATAGAGAGTCTTGCTGATAAACCCTCCTGCCTTTTCATGATGTCCGCCGCCCGAACCGATGCCCTCCGCCAGAAAAGACGCAAGCTCGTTAGCCTGCACCTCTTTAATACAGCTCCGCACTGAAAATTTATAGCCTTCCTTCCACTCACTATAGACCACACAGGTATACACTTCCGCAACCTGCAGCAAAAAGTCACTGATAAGTCCCAGAATATTCTGGTCGCAGGGCTGAGCCTTTATAATTGCATATTTATAATCATCATTATAAATATGACGGATAAGCGCTACTCCGGCAATTTCCAACTCATCAAGCGACAGGTTGGAATTGCGGAACAGCTGTATCAATGTTTTTTCGCAAGGTACGGAATCTCTCATATCCATGTCAAGGGGATTGAAAATCTCCGAGAACTGGTTCGTATCCGTATAAAGCCCATAGTAAAGCGCTGTCCCAAGCTTAGTATCCTTTATTTCAAATCCCTCGTCACGCAGCATTTTCCAGACCAGAGTCGAACAACTTCCAAGCTCGGGATTTATTTCATTCATTTCAACATCCCGTATCTCTATCCGGTGATGGTCAATAATCGCTACATTTTCCGCCGGTATTTTAGTCACGTTTCCCGCACCGTACTGGCAGTCCACAGTAATCAGAATACCTTTAAGTCCATACTGCGGCGTATCTTTTATCAAATCTTCCGGTATTTCTATGTAATCAGCGGGAATCTGCAAATGCTCCAGCATCAGGCATAGATTGGGTTTCTGAACCACACTCCTCCCGGAATAGATAAGCCGGACATCCTTTCCCATACTATTAAAATATGTATACAACGCTAACCCGGAAGCAAGAGCGTCAGCGTCAGGGTTATCGTGGCACTGTATTGTGACAGGGTTATAAGAATTTAAATCTGACAATTTCATAATGTAATGCCTCATTTCTTTAGTGACTAAGTCACGGAACTTATTCGCGAACTTATTTTGTTTATCTAAATAAGTTCTGGTTATAGGTTATATATAAGTAGAGTTTCGTAATCACCTAAGTATAACAATTTTTACGAGGTTTGGCTATAATAATTATTATTAAATTACAAAATATTATTAAATTAAAAAAAACTGCCAAAATATTATATATCCCATAGTATAAAGCATTGACATCAAAAGAAAAAGCAACTATAATAGTTAATTACATGAATTAAATTTCAGTACACAAAAAAACAATATATTATGTAAACGGAGGGCTACATAATGGACAACAAACAAACTATTGAGAAAAAACTAACAGCCTCTACCCTTAAGGTGGCGGCAATCGGCGCAGCAGCTGCTCTTTTGGGCGTAATCGCAATGATTGTAATAACTCTACGGTACAATTCTGCGTTAGAGATTTACGGATTTGCGCAGGGAGATATCGGAACGGCGATGTTTGAATTTTCTGAAGCCAGATCATCGCTCAGGGCAGCCATCGGATTTGATGACGAGGGCATAATCGAGACTTCAGTGGCGACGTATAATGAGAGTAAAGCAGCATTTGAGACGGCTTTTGCAGACATAGATTCTGCCATTGTCGTAAAACAAGCCAGGGCGACATATGAGGAGATTAAATCCGAACTGACGGCATATTGGAAGAAGGCCGACGAGATCATGGCGATAGGTGCGACAACAGATTCTGAACTTTCTCATCAGGCACAGGATATAGCGAGAACTGATTTGATGCCCATGTTTAACAGCATTTATGGGAAGCTGGGAAGTATTATGGACACAAAGTCAAGTACGGGAGATAGCACCGCCAGAATGCTTTTAATCGTCGCTTTGGCTGTCTCAGCAGTAATCGTCGTTCTCATCGCATTTGCAATGTATTTATCCACTCAGATGGGAAAGAAGATGGCACGAAGCATTGCTCTTCCTTTGATAGATTTGGGAGAACGTCTCAAAACATTTGCCTCCGGTGACCTTACTTCACCGTTCCCTACTATTGAAACAGGTGATGAAGTAGAGATTATGGGTCGTGATACAACTGAAATGGCGGAAAATCTTAATGGCATTATAACTGATATTGAAGAAATACTTGGTGAAATGGCAGCAGGAAACTATACCGTCAAATCTAAGGCTGAAGAGCGCTATACGGGCGAATTCAGTAAATTATACGAATCCATGCGCGGATTAAGAAACCAGATGACGGAGACTCTGATATCAATCGGAGAAGCTTCCAATCAGGTATCCGCCGGTTCCGATGAACTTGCGACTGCAGCACAGTGCCTTGCAGAAGGCGCTACAGATCAGGCTCATTCCGTATCGGAATTACATACATCAATTTCAGAAATCACTCAGGCGATGGAAGAAAGTGCACACAGTGCAGGCGATGCATATCATAAAGCTCAGGAATATGCAGACAAAGCAGATGAAAGCCGTCAGGAAATGGATACGATGTTGGAGGCTATGTCACGAATCAATGACGCTTCCACCAAGATTGGCGATATTATTTCCGAGATTGAGTCCATTGCGGCTCAGACCAATCTCTTGTCCTTAAATGCCTCCATAGAGGCTGCCCGTGCTGGTGAAGCCGGACGCGGCTTTGCGGTTGTTGCTTCACAGATCAGAGAACTTGCAGACCAGAGTGCTAAAGCGGCGGTTGATACCAGAGAGTTGATTGAGGCTTCAATTCACGAAGTTTCTGTCGGAAACAGCGTAGCGGATCATGCGTCCACTTCAATTGAAGCAGTCGTTGACGGTATCAAACAGATTGCTGAGTTCTCTAAGGAACTTAAAGGCATGATGGAAGAACAGGCTCAGGCAATGCGCCAGGCTGAACTCGGTGTAAACCAGATTTCCGGCGTCGTAGAGAGCAATGCTGCTACCGCTGAAGAAGCATCAGCAACCAGTCAGGAGTTATCCGCTCAGGCAACAATGCTGGATGAACTAGTTGGACAGTTTGAGTTAAATAGATAATTGTAAATTAATTAAACATGTAGTCACGAACTTAGGTAAAATAATAAACAACGGTGCTCGTCGCAAGCGGAATCGCACCGTTGTTTATTATTTTACCTAAGTTCTGATTACTCAGAAAATATTAAATTACAAAACTCTATTTCAAGTTCGTGACTCGTGACAATAGTTTCACAAATTCATTCCTGATTTTCTATACCGTAGTATTTTCGTTGTTCCTCTATCTCAGCCTCATACGCGGCAATTTTTCCTTCCCATATGTTCTGAAGAACTTCTTCACCTCTTCGGTCTGTAAGACCCGCTTCATCCATAAGGAGCTGTCCCAGATATACGGAGAGCTTCTCGGCTCCGGAGAGGTTCATATGAAGTCCGGCGTCATATGTATCTGTGTTATAATCAATTCCGACCTCATCTGCAAGTTCCAGAAAGTTTATATATAACAAATCATTTTTTTCAGCATAATCTTCTACTTGCGTTTCCCACTCGTCATACCAATAAGGATAGAGGCTTGGCGCCTTAATTAAGATAAGTGTGATTCCTTTTTCCTTACATAGCTTAGTCATCATATCAAGGTACTTCCATGCATTTTCACCGAAGCTGTAATCACCAAGTATCCTCCCTTCCGGTACATTTTCCGCGGGTTTTACGTCAACCCGCATATAATATCCGTTATGCGATACTTTCTTAGAATCAAACATATACTGCACATCTGTCTTAGAAAGCTCGCTCCATCTGGTATGATACCGAAGAATAGGAAAAACATAATCCAGGAATTTCTCGTCCTGCTTCATGGACGCCATAATTGACTTAAGCTTAGATGACGACCATTTCATGCCCTCTAACGACATGCGGTTGTATGCTTCACTCTGCGCTTTATCATACTGTAGAGACAAAACATTGAAAATCACTACTTCCGGTGTTTCATATCGCAGCGTATCTTCCAACAAATAATAGGATTGCCATATATACTGTTGTGCACTACCGCGTATATAACTGTTAATGCCATAGTCCTCCCAAAGCCTTACCGGAGAAAAATTCTCATAAACTTCACAGTCACCGATAAATATGACATCAAAATCCTTTTCTTCTTCATAATACTCGGCGATGAAAGCTCCTTCAACAATACCGTCTACATACTTCGGTATAAGCAGCCTCTGTAACAAAAAAAGACTTATAAGCACAATAAGTGCCGACGATACTACTCTTATTATATTCCGTTTTCCTGAACTCTTTTTCGTATTCATGATCATGCCCCTCTCTTGGCATCTTTCTCTTAAAACCGATTATATATGAACTGACTGGCATCATACCCCATTCCATAGGCACCCATCAGCAAAATAACCAGAAACAGCCCATACCAGATTATAAAGCGGACCGGATAAGGTTTCACAGCAATCTTATCTCTGACACTGCCGCTGCGCTGCAATAAACTCACAATAATAAGCAGCAGAGTACCTATAACAAGAATTACATAATCAATAACCGTAAGACCAATCGCCATCAACGAGCCGTCCCACAAAATATTCCAGTTCATCTCAGTCAGTATGGAAGCAACCGCTTTGAAGGTAACTCCCAGAGTAGGATAACAATCAAATATTTTTAAGAAACACACGAGAAGCAAAGTACGCGTAACCTGAAATACTTTATACG
>CAMWWS010000083.1 GCA_947178085.1 uncultured Lachnospiraceae bacterium
GCTGGGGTATCAATACCGGCCACACGGTGAAGATTTCGGATTTTTCTTCCGCCGAAAATTTCCTTTTCCATTATGCCGATAAGAATGACTATGACATTTTGCTTCTTGATATAGAGATGGGGGTCATGGACGGCGTAACAATGGCAAAAAAGCTGCGGCGAGAAAATGATACCGTTCAAATTGTTTTCATCACGGGATATACTGATTATATTCTGGAAGGCTATGAAGTAGCGGCGCTTCACTATTTAATGAAACCTGTGAAAGGGGACAAATTGTTTTCTGTCCTTGACAGGGCTGCTGAAAAGCTGTCAAAAAACGAGAGAGTTTTGAACTTAAAGATTGGCGGCGAAATGGTGCGTATCCCTTTATACCGGATTAGGTATGTCGATGTGTTTGGTAATTATGTGACCATCCATGCCACTGATGATCTGACTGTAAAAATGACGCTGGGTGAGTTGGAGAAAGAGCTTGATGATCGGTTTTTCCGTGTAAGCCGTTCTGTGGTAGTCAATCTGACACAAATAGGCCGTGTAACAAAGTCAGAAATTATGTTGAATGACGGCGCGGCTATACCTTTGCCCAGAGGCGCCTACGAAAATGTGAACCGTGCGATTATTAATATGGGGTGATAAACACATGAAATTCTTATCAAAAAAAATAGACCGGCAGATCGCTTCATATCAACATGAACTGACTGAAACACATTACAGGGAAATTGACAATATGTATAAAAAGATTCGCGGGTGGCGGCACGACTACCGCAATCATATCCAGACGATGAAAGCGTATGCGGCGTCAGAAAACTGGGACGCCATCAAACGGTATCTTGATTTATTGGATGATGACCTTACCTCTGTAGATACCGTCATCAAGACAGGAAATCCCATGACGGACGCTATTCTGAATTCAAAAATTTCGTTAGCAAATTCCAGAAACATCAAAGTCATAGCTGATGCATGCATTCCCATGAAACTGAACTTATCAGAAATTGACTTGTGCTGTATAATCGGAAACCTGTTTGATAATGCTATTGAAGCCAGTATGAAACTCCCTGAGAATCAGAGAATAATCCGCTTATATATGGATTTGAGAAATACGCAGCTCTATATTTGCATCACGAATTTTACTGCCGGAAAGAAAATGAAAAAAGAGGGAAAACTATTCCGGAGTACAAAGGGCGAGGGACACGGTTTCGGTCTGGTTCGGATTGATGCCATAGTCGAGCGGCTTAACGGGTATATCAGCCGCAACAGTGAAGATGGAGCATTTACAACAGAAATATTGCTTCCGCAGATGTAATAATTACAATTCATCACCCGAAAATAACGATTCGTCCCCGATATAATTCGGGGACTGTTTTTTTATGATAGGGTTATTTTCGGAAAGGACGGTATCTTTATGGATAATGTAAAAAAACAGAAATTGAAAAAGACTGAAGCCGCTAAACCTAAGTATAATATGTGGCAGAATTCATGGTTCATGATAAAACTGGCGTGGACTTCAGGAGAAAAAAAGGTAATTATCCTTAGTCTGCTTTCAGCGGCGCTTGCAGTGTCTTTAAACCTTGTAAATCTGTATGTATCTCCAACGATATTGTCAGCGGTGGAGAGACACGTTTCTGTACGGGAGTTGTTTATGACTATTGCAGGTTTTGTTCTCGGTCTTATGCTCGTATCGGCTGCATCTGCCTATGTAAATACGAACATATTGTTTGGCAGGGTCAGCATTCGCATTGAGATTGCGAATCTTTTGAACAGAAAAGCCGCAACCACGTCCTATCCCAATGTAGATGATGACAAATTCATAAAACTCCTTGTCAAATCCCGTGAGTGCACATATTCCAGCAATGAAGCAACAGAAGCCATATGGACAACTCTGACAACGCTGGTAACCAATATTACCGGGTTTTTAATCTATGTAAGCCTGCTGACGACTGTACAGCCTCTCCTCATTCTTATTATCATTGCGACAACATTGATCAGCTTTTTCTTAGGTAATTACTTAAACGGATATGGATATCGCCATCGTGAGGAGGAGGCAGAATACGAGAAACACATGAATTATCTTTCGATGCGTGCGGAGGACTTAAGCGCGGCTAAAGATATCCGTATTTTCGGACTGAGCCACTGGATTAAAGAATTGTATGAAAAAGCTATGGACTGCCATACAGCTTTCCATAGAAAAGCGCAGGGCGTATATATTTGGTCTCCGATTGCAGATTTGGTTTTGACATTCCTTCGTAACGCCATTGCATATGCTTTTCTGATTTATTTTGTGATTAGAGATGGGCTGGGCGCGGCGGAGTTCCTCCTGTATTTTACGGCAGTAGGCGGATTTACCGTATGGGTATCGGGAATTCTGAGCGGGTTTGGCAGTTTGTACAAGCAGTCTCTGGATCTGTCCACGGTTCGTGAATGTCTGGAGTATTACGAACCTTTTCAGTTTGACGGCGGAAGCCATATAGAAGCGGAAGCAGGGAGAAAATATGAGATCAGGCTGGAAAACGTCTCTTTCCGTTATCCGGGAGCCGATCAGGATACCCTGACAAATATCAATCTCACACTGCATCCCGGCGAAAAGCTGGCAGTGGTAGGACTAAACGGAGCCGGAAAGACAACGCTTATCAAATTAATCTGTGGCTTTCTCGACCCTATTGTCGGCAGGGTGCTTTTGGATGGTCAAGATATACGAAACTACAATCGCGCGGACTATTACACAATGTTCTCGGCAGTTTTCCAGGATTTTTCTTTACTTGCAGGAACGATAGCGGTCAATGTTGCGCAGAATGATGTCGGTATTGATATGGAACGAGTGAAGGAATGCGTGGAAAAAGCGGGACTTCGCCCCAAGGTTGAATCTATGCCAGACGGATATGAGACATATCTTAACCGCGAGGTATATGAGGAAGCGACTATGCTTTCAGGTGGTGAAACGCAGCGGCTGATGCTTGCACGGGCGCTGTATAAAAATGCTCCCTTTATCATCCTCGATGAGCCAACAGCGGCGCTTGACCCCATAGCAGAATCGGAGATGTACCGGAAATATAATGAAGTGACAGGCGGCAGGTCGTCAATTTACATTTCACATCGTCTTGCGTCCACCCGTTTCTGTGACCGCATTATTTTGATTGACAATGCGGGAATCTGTGAAGAAGGTACACATGAGGAACTGTTAAAACTTGGTGGCAAATACGCCGAGCTGTATGATGTGCAAAGTAAGTATTACAAGGAAGGAGATGCTGAAAATGAGTAATAAGCCTATGTCATGGAGTGAAACGATTAAACTCAACAATCGTGCATTTAGTATATTCTTTAGGCGTTATCCGCAGATGGTATTATCACGCATTATCAGTGTAGTATGGAACGCACTTACGCCATATGTGGGGATTCGGCTTTCCGCGCTTGTAATCGACGAGCTTGCAGGCGGCAGAGATGTTGGACGGTTAAGATTTCTTGTGTTACTGACACTTGTGTCTGCCGCTGTGATCGCTCTTATGTCCGCGTTGCTTAACAAGTGGAAGGAAGTGCAAAATTCGGGAGATTGGTGGAAGGTGAATCATCTTTTTTTTGAAAAGCTTCTTGATATGGACTATGTGAGCAGGGATGAAAGTAAAACAGCGGAGCTTCTTTCTATCATTCGCCAGAATCAGGGCGGCTTCAGCTGGGGATTGCATAAGGTGATAAAAGGTTACGAAGAACTGTGTTCCTCCGTGTTTACGCTTGTGGGCGGTATCGCTTTGACAGCTTCCCTGTTTGTCAGCCGTGTACCTGAAAGCGCGGGAGTATACACTGTTTTGAACAATCCTTTATTTATTGTGCTTATGATCGCAGTTATGCTTATGATAACATATATTGCTCCGGTTCTCTCCAATAAGGCGGATAGCTATTGGGCGCTAAATGTGAAATTTTTAAATCGTTCAAACCGCTTGTACAGTTTTTTTGGTTCACTCGGTTATCACAGAGAGATTGCAACAGATGTAAGAATGTACAGGCAGGATAAGATCTGTAAAAATAATAACCAGGAGAACAGGGAGAACAGCTTTGGCTCAAAAGGTATTATGGCAAAATGCGGCAGAGGTCCTATGGGACTTTATAATGCAGCGTCGGCGGCAGTTTCAGTGGTTTTTACAGGCGTCGTATATACTTTTGTCTGCCTGAAAGCGTGGGCCGGAGCATTTGGGCTCGGCGCGGTGTCACAGTATGTTGCGTCTATTACAAAAGTGTCAGGCGGAATGTCTGCTCTGATTTCAGCGCTGGGAGGTATGCGGAATAACGCTGCCTTTCTTGTTCCGATATTTGAGTTTTTTGATATACCAAATAATATGTATCAGGGCAGTCTTTCTGTGGAGAAGCGGCGTGACCGCAAATATGAAGTGGAATTCCGTAACGTTTCCTTCAAATACCCAGGAAGTGAAAATTACGCCCTCCGAAATGTCAATATGAAGTTTGAAATAGGAAGGCGGCTGGCTGTTGTGGGTATGAATGGAAGCGGTAAGACAACTTTTATTAAGCTGCTCTGCCGCCTGTATGATCCTACAGAAGGAGAAATTCTTCTCAATGGTATTGATATCCGTAAGTATAACTATGCCGAATATATGATGATTTTTTCCATCGTATTTCAGGACTTCCGGCTCTTTGCATTAAAGCTGGGCGAGAATGTTGCATGCAATACTGCCTATGACCGCGAACGGGTCTTGGACTCGCTGAAAAAATCTGGATTTTCAGAAAGACTTTCGGAGCTACAGGATGGAGTCGAAACCTATTTGTATAAGGACTATGATAGCAACGGCGTTAATATTTCGGGCGGCGAAGCGCAGAAAATAGCCATTGCGCGTGCGCTTTATAAAGATGCTCCGTTTATAATCCTTGACGAACCTACCGCCGCTCTAGACCCCATTGCGGAAGCTGAAATTTACTCAAAGTTCAATGATATCGCCGGAGATAAGACAGCTATCTATATAAGCCATCGTCTTTCCTCCTGCAAATTCTGCGACATGATCGTTGTATTTCATGATGGAGCGATTATCCAGCAGGGTACTCATGATTCTCTCGTGGCGGATGAAAGCGGGAAGTACTATGAACTGTGGCACGCACAGGCGCAGTATTATACAGAATAACAACTATTCGCAACGCTGCGTTTACATTTTGTTGCTTTTTTTTCATGAAATTTATGCTAAGATAACTGCAAAGAGGAGTGTGTATCACAAGTTTGCAGGGGTGTAAAGATGGAAATATTAGTAATCGAGGATGATGCAGCTATTTCTGAATTGATTTGTATGAATCTGGAAGCGGCAGGATATGAAACACTGGCAATTTTCGACGGCAATCAGGCTGCGGAGGCACTTACAAACGGAGAATGCAAAGGTGCAGCTCTGGCGCTGGTAGATGTTATGCTTCCGGGAAAAGACGGATTTGAGCTGATGGCTGATTTGCAAAACGCACAAATTCCGGTTATATATCTTACGGCAAAGGATGATGTGATTTCAAAGGTACATGGACTGAAGGCAGGCGCAGAGGATTATATTGTTAAGCCGTTTGAAGTATTGGAGCTTTTGGTGCGTATAGAGAAGGTTCTGAAAAGGACAGGCAGGGGAAGAGAGAAAATTATAATAAAGGACGTTATTATTGACTTAAAAGAGCATAGCGTAATAAAAAGCGGTGAGAAGATAAACTTAAAGCCGATGGAATATGAACTTCTGGTGATGTTGGCACAGAATAAAAATGTGGCTTTGAGCAGAGAAGAGCTGCTGGGCAGGCTGTGGGGAGCTGATTATATAGGAGAGACCCGGACTGTGGATGTGCATATCGGGCAGCTGCGCAAAAAGCTGGATTTTTATGAAGTAATCCGCACTGTTTCCAAGCATGGATATAGACTGGAGGATTTGGATAATGAAGCTATGGACTAAAATGTCTTTAATAACCGCGGCGGCGTTGCTTGTCGGTATAGGGATATCAGGAGGAGCGGTCATATACCATTCAGCGATTTATAATAAAGAAACGACTGTAGAGAATTACAGGCAGCAGCTTAAATCGACAATGTATGCAATCGGTAACGAATTAAAATATGAGCCGTTACAAAATTTCAGCTATGCTGCTACTAATTCTTTTTATAATTATGTAATAAGAAAATACGGCGCTTCAATGTATATTCTGATAGAGGGGGAGCAGGTGCTTTGTAACCTGACCCCTTTTGAACTGGTCAATCCCGGAGATGAAAGATGGGGAGGAGCCGGGGCAGACAGTATAATTCAAAAGATTGAAGACCGGTATATTCTGGTTATGGGCAGCAGAATACCTTTGGAAGAGAACAGTGAATATAAGCTTGTGCTGGTACAGGACATTTCAAGTATTTATGAAGATATCCGTACTCAGGCATTTTTTTATGTCCTGATCTATCTTGCAGCGGCGTTGGCTGCAGTAGTTTTGGTTTTCCTGATGACCAGGAAGGCACTGAAGCCTTTACGGGAATTACAGCGTGCGGCACAGGATATCAGCAGAGGCAGTCTGGACAGACGCGCAGATGTACATACGAGTGATGAAATAGGTGAGATGGCAGCAGCTTTTAACAGAATGGCGGAGCAGATTGAAAATCAGGTTACGGAACTGTCGCTTGAATCAGAAAGGCGCAGGCAGATGCTTGGAAGCCTGACGCATGAAATGAAAACGCCGATGACTTCTATCATGGGTTATGCCGATTCCCTTCTGCATGTAAATCTGAAGGAAGAGCAGAAGGAAAGGGCATTGCAGCATATTTATGAAGAATGCGGCAGGCTGGAGCGGATTAGCAGTAAACTGATGAGCCTGATTGGTATGTACGATAACGACAGTATATGTATGGAAGAGGTTTATATAAAGGATTTGTTTTCGGCTGTCGCAGAAATGGAAGAGAATAATTTGAAAAAGAAAGATATTACACTTTGCTATTCATGCAAAATGGAAAAGAGGCTTTTGGATAAGGACTTAATGATAAGTTTGTTGACTAATCTGGTCGATAATGCGATTAAAGCAAGCGATTACAGTTCGTATATATATATGGAAGCAAAAGATAACATAATTACGGTTTGCGATACAGGCTGCGGGATTCCCGAAGATGAGATTCCCAGAGTGACGGAGGCTTTCTATATGGTAGATAAAGCACGCAGCAGAAAAGCAGGCGGCTGCGGACTGGGACTGGCGATTTGCGGTAAGATCGCAGAGCTGCATAGGGCGAAGATTGAGATTAGAAGTAAGGCGGGGGAAGGAACTGAGGTGGCGATTGTCTTTGACGATAAATAAAGCGGTTTTTACAAAATGTTTACATTTTGTTGTATACCGTTTACAGATTTGCAGTATATGCTGTAGAGGTAGTTTCGTCAATATATTATGCTTTTAAATGGAAGGAGTTTTGCAAAATGACTATGAGTGGGATATCTAAGTTAAATAAAGCAGCTGCGGTTGTATTGGCGGTGGGATTGTGTATTTTGGAAGTATCGGGGTGTGGTAATGCAGAGCCGCAGGAAGAGTTGGTTGTGGTAAAGAAACAGGATGAAGAGCTTATGTCGGAGCAGGTGATGGCAGAAGATGAGGAGGCATCCGGGAATGTTACAGAGCAGATGCAGGAACCGGTAAGCTATCAGGAACAGCAGGACAGTATCCCGTCGGAGCAAGAACAGCTAAATAAAGAGGAAGAAGATAAAGCAGAAGAAATAAGGAAACTTGTGGAGGAAAATAACAATGAAATAGGAAAGTTAGCCGGTAGCTGCATGGGATACAGTAATGGGAACTTTTATATTTCTGATGCGCAGATAAAGGAATTGTGCAGGCAATATGCAGATATTCTTGAACAGTACAGAAGTTATTTTCCGGATAAAGGTGAAAACTGGTATTATCTCGCAGATTTCTATTATGTACTGGGAGAGTATGAGTTGTGTATGGAAACGAGAAAGCAGCTGTACGAATTGACAGGATTAGAGTGGTATGAACCGGGGGAGCGTTCAGAAAGTATTGAAATTAGTGAATATGACTACTCAGATGATTTTATATGTTATTCAGATGAATATGGGAGGTGTTTATTACATACAGGAGAAGCCAAAGACGGAATGGAGACTCGAACTTATGAAACGAAATATGAGTATGGAGAAAACGGAAAACTGATACAGAAGAAGACGAATAATATATATCAGGATGGGGGAAGGGTTGAGAATTACATAGAAACGTTTGAATATGATTCAAAAGGAAGAGTGTCAAAAATAGTAAGAGACTGTCAGATCACAGAAGGAGAGAACCCGGATTGGTTTAATGAATCGACATTCGTATATGATGAAAACGGCTTTACTGAACATTTTCAAGGTCAAAATACCGATGGAGCCAGCAGTCAGTACGACCAGGAGTATGAGTTGGATGAATATGGCAACGCATTAAGGATAGGATAGATATTTAATCTTGTTTTTGCATAATGTTTACATTCTGTTGTATACCTTTTACAGACATACGGGATATGATGTGGGTAGATGTTTGTAAATGGAAGGAGTAGTGTAGAAATGAAGAAGAAGCATTTTTTGAAGAAAATGGCTGTGACTGTACTTACAGCAGGAATGTGTATTTTGACAGTGTCTGGGTGCGGCAGTGCAGAGCCACAGGAAGAAGTGGTTGTGGTAAAGGAACAGAATGAGGAGCTTATGACGGGGCAGACGACGGCAGGAGATGAAATAGAATCCGGTAATGTCGCCGAGCAGGTACAGGCGCCCGAAATATATCAGATGGAAATATCCGGCGATGCGGTTTCGGTAAAAGCGGATGCAGTGGTTACAATCCCTGACGTTCCGGGAATAAAGCTTAAAAAAGTTATGGCGCGCACCTTTACACAGGAAGACTATGATGCGGTAAACAGGGTGCTGCTTGGAGGAGAAGGAGCGCTTGACATAGATAATGAAGCTCTGTCCGGAACCGATGAAAATCCTCTTACCGGTAATGTTACGGTAAATGGGCAGGATTATTGGGCTCAGATAGATAATAATACGACAACAGCAATGCATAGGGTTAAGTTTATGATTGAGAAACAGGATGGAAACGGAGATTATCTGTCTTTTTCAAATTCGCAGCCTGACCCTGAAAATCTGCCGGAATCTATGAAAGATATCAAATTTATACAGGGATATGTGAAAATGAATACGCCGCCGGAAGAAATTGTGAATGAAATAACAGAGGCTGTAAATCAAATGGGGATTGGCGAGTATTCCGTTCAGGGAGGAGGGTATTATGCCTGTTGGATTGCAAATGAGGATGCTATGAGCATTTCGGAGTATCTTGATTCAAAATATCTTGCCGGGGCGGGATATGGCGTACATCTTTACAGAGTAGAAGATGGCATTCCAATTACTTATACATATGAAGATGGCGGCATGTTTGAATATAATTATGGTGAAACATTAATTCATTCTATGAAAAACGGGGAAGAGTCTGTTCCGGAAGTAGTATACTGGCCATATGAAGAAATGACATTTATCTATACTAATGACGGCCTTCGTTCATTTGAGTGGATAAATCCTTATATCTGTCTCTAATAAACATCTACGAGCCCACGAGACAGGCAGAAATATCGTATGCCGTCTTCTGCATGAAAAAAAA
>CAMWWS010000084.1 GCA_947178085.1 uncultured Lachnospiraceae bacterium
GATTGACGTTATGTCTCCCTCAACCACACTATCCGCTGTACTGTCAAGTAAAAATTCACTGTAAGATGCCAGACTAACATGGTCAATCCCCTCTCTGGAAGAAACCGCAGGAATATTATACATGTATGAGGTTCCGTAAATATGCTCTACTCCTGAAATTGCACCAATTTCATTAAATATTTTCTGATCCAGCACAAGCGCGTTCGCGTAACCGTTAAGTGAAATATCCGGATACCATGTACGCAAAGATGGTATCAATTCGTGTATAAAATTCAGTCCTACTGAAAAGCATAGAAGCAGAACAATGCTTAGGGAAAAACTGGCAGTCATCAGAAACCAGTTTTTCTTGGAAGCTATTGCATGATGAACTCCCAATGCCCTTTCAACCTTACCTATATGAAGCTTTGAAGATCGTTTCATAGAAGCGGTATTCACCTCATTGGAGGAAACCGCAGCCATTGGTGAAACTTTAGCCGCACGATTGGCTGGAGATTGCGCTGCCAGCAAAACGGTTACAATTCCAACTAACACACCACAGATAAGCCCAATAGGACTAAGTGCAAATACCGGCATTCCGGCAAATTCACCGCCAATACCATAATGCAAAAGCGCACAAATTCCCCAGCTGATTGCGGTTCCTAAGATCATTCCGGCCGGAACTGCCGTTTTACACCAATTAAGCGCTTCCAACCTCACAAACCGGATAATCTGCTGGCGGCTTGCGCCAATACAGCGCATCATGCCAAAAAATTTAGTCCGCTGGGTCACATTACTGTTCATGCTGCCGGAAATCATCAGCACCCCGGCTAGAAGCACTAAAACAAACAGAATAGCCGCCGTTTCATAAACTCCACTCATGGATTTGTTACGGCTTTTCCCTGCAATACCCATAACAGCTGTATTTTCTGAAATGCTCTCCTTCGGCAGACTATATTGCTCCAGAATTTCATGCATTGCTTTAAAAGCTTTTGCCGCGCTTTGAAACTGTACATAACAGATCGGACTTGTTTCAATACTGTTTCTTTCCATAATTGCAGCAAAAGCCGGTTGTGTCATATATACTGCAACTAAATAAGTCTGACCCCGATAATATTTTTTATCATCTGAGCCAAAACCAGACACCGTAAAATCGACATTACCATCAGGAGTGAATAAAGTCACACTATCGCCAATCTGTACATTTAAAGCAAGTTTTGCATTGGAACTAAGTACTACTTCCCCATCACTCTGGGGATAACTACCTTCTTCAATACCGTGTGCAAGACCGGTCATATATGTTTCATCCGTTGAATACAGGGCTGCGCTTTTTTCATTAATATAGTAGGGCTGGTCTGCATTAAAATTGAAAACTTCCGACCAGCCGACAGCAGTAACATCCGAACGCCGATTTATCTCTTCCACAATGTCTGAAGAAATATTTTCCAATTGGATATGCCAGCTCCCATGCATAATCTGAAGATAGGAATCTTCTGCACGAACCGACATATCTGCTACACTGAAAATTGTTGTCACAAGAAACACCGAAATAATGATACATAGAATTATCATATGATTCTGCCGTTTCCTTACCTTTGCAGAAATGGGAATAAGGCTTAAATAACTCTTCATTCTGAACACCTCCCCAAATCAGTCAGTACACCGTCCGATACCTGCAGAACCCTGTCTGCGGTCTGTGCAATACTCCGGTTATGAGTAATCATTATAATAGTCTGCTCATATTTTTTCGATGCCTGTTTTAACAGTGCAATAACCTCACTGCTGTTTTGTGAATCCAGGTTCCCTGTAGGTTCATCCGCAAGAATCAGCGCCGGACGAGTGATAAGCGCACGTCCAATCGCCACTCTCTGCTGCTGTCCGCCGGATAACTGGCTGGGCAGATGGTTACGTCGTTCCTTTAAGTTAAGTACACCAAGCAGTTCCTCTAAATATTTATTATCCGGCTTCTGATAATCAAGCAGTGTCGGGAAGATAATATTCTGCTCAACAGTTAATTCAGGAATCAGATTAAATGCCTGAAAGATAAAGCCGATGTTTCTCCGCCGAAAAATCGTAAGATTTCTTTCTTTCATGGAAAAAGTATCCTTGCCGTCAATCAGCACTTTTCCCGATGTAGGCGTATCGAGTGCGCCTATCATGTTAAGCAACGTACTCTTACCGGAACCGGATTCCCCGACAATCGCTACATACTCTCCCTTAGGTACGGAAAAACTTACATTCTTTAACGCCTGCACAGCAGCCTCGCCACTGCCGTACGTCTTACAAATTTTGCTGACTTCTAATAAATTCATAATGATGACTCCTCTTTCTCAATAATTTCGCTCGGGAAAAAATGTTTTTTAGACATTCTTCCCGTACTCTGAAAGAATAGCACACGAATACTACAGCAAAGCTACAAGCAGGCTACAATTTTGTAGGAAAAGGTGCAAAAGTTACGCCAAAAAATTAATTACAAAGGTTGTTCCAACTCCTATCCGGCTGTCAACTTCAATCGTGCCTCCATGGGTCTCAACCACTGATTTTGCGAGTGGCAATCCAAGACCTATACCCTGCGTATCTTTGGAATACCTGCTGCGGTAAAATCTCTTAAAAATATGATGTAAATCTTCCTGATGAATACCTTTTCCGTTATCTTTTATTGTTATCTGTATAATGGATGCAGACCTTTTCCATTCTACCCATACACTGTCACCTTCTTCTGTATGGTCAAGAGCATTTTTTACGATATTGCTGACTGCTTCAATGACCCAGTTCCTGTCACAAAAAAAGGAAAGAGAATCATTGCCCGACAAGACAAGTTCCTTTCCCTCTTGTCCAATCCGAAATGCAAACTGCTTTTTCACATCTTCCATCATTTCCGAAATATTTTCCTGATTTTTTTCTATCACGATGGTTCCTGCATCAAATTTCGCAATTTTCAAGAGATTCTGCACTAATGTTTCTATCCGGTCAAGTTCCTGCTCCGACAGACCGGAAAATTCCCTGACCGTTGGTATATCATCCGTCTCAGCCCCTGTCTGTATGATTCCATTATATATATTAAGAGCTGCAAGCGGCGTTTTTAACTGATGGGATATATCAGATATGGTATTCTGCAGAAATTTTCTTGATTTTCCTTCATTTTCTGCCTGCGCATTTAAAATAGTCGCAAGAGAATTTACTTCGTGGAAGAGCCTGTACAATTCTCCTTCATCATCGCACTCGATTCTGGCGTTCCTATCACCGGAAATAAATTCTCTAACCTGTATAACGGCATCTTCCATAATCTTATTCTCTTCCTGAAAATATCTGTAGCATAACACAAGAACCGTAATCCCCATAGCGAGAATACCGATCAGTGTATAGAGTGCCTGCAATTCCTGTTTCAAAAATACATGGATTACAGAATAGATAAAAAATACCAATATACACAACAATATTTGTATAAATAAAGATTTTACTTTTCGGTTCGTTAATACTTTCATACCACACCTCAATTATTCGTATTCCATTTATAGCCCATACCTCGGACAGTCACAATCTTCTGCGGCTCTCCCGGGTCATCTTCAATCTTCATGCGAAGCCTGCGTATATATACAGTAAGCGCCTTATTATCAATATAATTCTCATCACAATCCCACAGACTTCCCAAAATCCGGTCCTGTGAAAGTACCACACCCGGATTTTCCATAAACATACAGAGCAATTTGTATTCATTTGAAGTTAAATCAAGCAGCTTTCCCTGTTTATATCCTTCCCCTTTCAATCTTTGCAGGGTGATACCATTGGAACTCAGTTCTGTATCCGGCTGGCTGAAATTTTCGCTCCTGCGAAGCAGCGCATTGATTCTTGACAGGAATACCGCAAGTTTGAATGGTTTTGTGATATAGTCATCTGCTCCAATATCAAGGCCCATAATAATGTCTGTTTCTTCGTCTGCGGCGGTCAGGAACATAATCGGTATCTTCGATGTCTGGCGAATCCTTTTACAAATATCAAAACCTGAACCGTCAGGCAGCGATACATCCAGAATTACCAAGTCATACTTTCCGTTTATCCATAATGTTTCCGCCTCAAGGCTTGTACGCGCTATATCTATTTCATATCCCTGTTTTTCCATAGCAAAAGAAAGCCCGTTAATCAGGCTCAGATCATCTTCAACAAAGAAAATACGCTTCATTTATATTCACCTCCGAATTATATTAATTTATCATATAAAAAATAATCACAAAAGGCAACTAAAATTTCACCGTCCTGTCACACATCTTAATAGAAGATTCCCTATGTGCAACCACTATAATTGTCTTCTCCTTTGGAATATTGCAAATGGCGTCCTGCACAATGCTTTCGCTGTATTGGTCTAAAGCGCTGGTCGCTTCATCGAGGATAAAAACATCAACATCCTGCAGAAACATCCTTGCCAGAACAATTCTCTGCCGCTGCCCACCGGAAATTTTTATCCCTTTTTCCCCTATCACCGTATCCAGTCTGTCCGGCAATTCTGTAACAAAATCATATATGCAGGCCTTCTTACATGCTTCCAGCAATTCTTCCTCTGTAGCGTCCTCTTTTCCGAAAAGCAGATTTTCTCTGATAGAAGTATTGAACCATATATTTTGCTGCATGATATATCCGATTCTGCTGTGCATCACCGAAATATCAATATCCCGCAAATCTATTCCGGAAAATGAAACAGTACCCTTCACAGGCTCCAGCATGCCCGTGATCAATTTCAACAATGTTGTTTTACCGCTGCCACTTTTCCCAGTAATAGCAATTCTTTCTCCCTTTTCTATTGTAAGGTCAAAATCCTCAAGAATAGCTTTTTCTGTATCCGGATAAATGAAGGATACTCCTCTTAGTACAATGGTATCCGACTCATCCGGTACCTTCTTTTCCCGACTCCCTTGCCCTTCTTCCTGTTTCCATCCTGCCAGACTCTCCAGAAGTCTATCCACAAAAGGCATCTGGGCTGTCAGATTGGCATCCGCCCGGGACACTGCCTGTACAGCCTGCGACAATAATGAATAATATATGGCAAAGACCAGCAGTTCGCCTATATTCAACCTCCCCGAAACAATCAGAAGTCCCCCTATAAAATACAAACCAAACCGCATAAAAAATTCATCCTTAATTGCAGGAATGATTAACACTCTGGCCGTCCAATAATTGATCCATTTTGCATTATAAATCATATCTGTGTGAAGGAACCGATAATATCGCCTTGCTTCATGCTTTTCCAGATTCAGCGCCTTTACTTCTCTCCACCCCTGAACGGAAGCGTGAAGCCATGATGAAGTTTTCTGACCATTCTCTCGGCGCTTGTCGCTGAGCTTCTGCTCATTCCGGCCCAAAAGATTGTCCATCCAAAATGTCAACGGGATTGCAACAATTGAAAAAAGCGTAAGTACCCAACTGATCCGAAACAGCATATAAGTACTGAACATAACCGTAATATACTGTAAAAGCAGCCCGATTGTTTGGCTGTCAGCAAACTCGGTAACCTGAGCAGTGTCATCATCTATACGCATTTTCAAATCTCCGACACTGACATTTTCATAATCTGAAAACTTCATGTTCCAAAAATTTCTCAAAATCTTCAATCTGACTTCGTAAGTAGTGTGATTGACCAGCGTATATTTTGCCAGACACTTTATATATCCGGTCATTACTTCTGCAAAATAAACTGCCAGATACCCTATGATAATGATTCCCAGTTTCTCTAAATCCGCCCTCAGAATAACCTCGTTTATAAAGGTCTTATAAATGACCGGAGTGATAAAGTTCAAACCCACAGTCATGGCGCTGAACAGCAAAAGGATTCCCCAATAACGTCTTACCCCACAGGTATAAGGATACAGGCTTTTTAAGACTCTGAACCGATATCTCATTTGTTTTCCCATATCAATGACCATCTCCTTCTTTTATAGCAAAAAGCGTTTTAAATCTTTCACTTTCTTCCACCATCTTATCGGGAGTGCCTGTTTCTGCTATGATACCGTTTTCCAGCATAATGACCCGGTCACACAACATCACGGAGCTTTGCCTGTGGGCTATTATAATTGCTGTTTTCCCCGTAAGCACAGTCTCCCATGCCTGATGAATCTCTTTTTCCGTCTCATCGTCCAACGATGATGTAGCCTCATCAAAAATGATTATTTTGGGATTCTTTAAATAAATTCTGGCAATTGCGATACGCTGTTTCTGCCCTCCGGATAATCCGATTCCCTCGCTGCCGATAATGGTATCAAGACCTTCCGGCAGAGAATCGACAAACTTTCCCAGCCCCGCTGCCCTATACGCCCTGACAATTTCTTCTTCTTTTGCATGCAGATTACCCATCAGCAGATTTTGACGTATAGTTCCGTCAAACATCAGGACATCCTGCTGAATATAACCGATTTCGCCCCGTATGGATTGCAGATCACAATTTGAAAGTTTTTGCCCATCGATTTCTATATAACCTTCCTGTATCTGATAAAATCCTATTGTCAGATACGCAAGCGTCGTCTTTCCGCATCCGCTTTTCCCCACAATCGCTACACGCTCTCCCGGGCAGATGGTAAATGAAAGGTTTTTAAGCAGTTTTTTTCGATTCTCATATCCGAAGGACACATTGGAAAACAAAATACGACCATCCCTTATTTCCAGCTTATCCGATTTTTTCGGTTCTGTCGTAGACTGTAGAAAATCATAGATACTTTGTATGTATGACACACGGGTCTGTCCATCCAAAAAATTTTGACTGATATAGCCTATTCTATCTGCCAGCTTATCATAAAAAGCAAAAATAACAGTCAGCGTTCCCAACGTCATATTTGCCTGGAATACCATATAAGCCGATATACCATATATGACCAGCCGTATAGACAGATTGACAAATGTTATCACATTCTGTGCGGTGAGAGATGAAATATTGGCTTTTACACCAATACCGAAAACCGTCTTCTGCTTTTTTTCAAAAGATTCCTCTATTCTGTTCATGCCTCCCAGCATCCGTATATCACGCAGCGCCGTGATCACTTCATATATCCAGCCGGCATATTCTCCATAAGCTTTACGCTCTTCGTTTCCCAGATCACGGATTTTCTTCTTGAACCTTGTGTTTACAAATACAGAGAGAACCGCTGCAAGAAGCGCAGCCATACCGATTCGCCAGTCAATGACAATCAGATAGATTCCATACAGCAGAGCCATTAATATACCATTATATAAATGAATCATATTTCTTATAATAAAATGCATGCACTGGCTGGGATAGTCTTGCAGTACCGCAAGAATTTCACCTGTTGAAGTGTTGACCAGATATTGGGCATCACACTGCTGCAGATGTCTGTAAACTGCTCGTCGTATCGAGAATACGAACATATTCATCAGATATCCGTGCTGAGTGTACAACAGAAAATACAACCCTCCAGAAAACAAGATGCAAGTCAGGAAAAAAATCGATATCCTGACAAAAGAATCCAGATTATGATAATACACCACCTCATCAATCATGATTCCGAACAGGATGGGAAGTATAATGGCAAGAATGGAATCCACCAACCAGCCGGAATAAAACATCATGAAATTTTTCCTATAACCCCGCATGAATTTTTTCAGGAAGGCAATGGCGGAAAAGTAATTTAATTTTTTATCTGAGACTTCCATGCTTATGTTCCTGCTTTCATAAATATTTTTCTAAGAAGTGTACTTTTCCCGGAAATAATTTCCACTGTCACATTGCCCGTAATATCATCTATATTTTCATACAACACTATATACATTACTCCATCCGTGTATTCTGTGCTCTCTACATTCAAACGCAGTACCTCCGAATTTCTGTCTGAATAAAGATAAATTCTATCATCCAAAAGATTTAGAGCTGAACTGCATGGTATTTCTATTTTATTACCATTTATTTCAGCCGTATATGCCTCATGCTCTTCCAGCCAAATCTTCGATGCCGCAATGAAAAAAATACCGACGAACACGCCCAGATAAGTATAAAACAGCAGTGAAGATTTCACCCCGTATTTTATATAAACCTGCTTAAATTTCCGACCCTGCCGCATAGTAATCACCATCTCTTTCTGTAGCCCGCAAATCTATTTCACAGTATTTTCAAACCGTCATTATAGCAATGTTAGATATTTCAAGCGTAATTGTCATTAAAGAAAATACAGCTTTTTATTACAAAAAATGCAATCCTATTGTTTTTCAGGTCTTCGTACAGTATAATTTGAGGGAAAATATAACGGCTTTACTATGAAAAGATTTTCTGCCTGAGAGCAGTTGAGAAAGGAAACGTAATGATTAAAGACAGGCGACACACTGATTACTATATTCCCATTGACTTTAACAGTAAGGAATCCTTTTCATCATACCCTGCCTCCGATTTATTAACCATGACTTTGGTCACTGACGGTGTATGGGAATTTACATTGAATAATAACAGTTATTGTCTGGAAGCGCCGTTTATATTGTGTCTGAACGACAATGATATCTTTTGCTTGAACTACTCAAAAAGAGCTGCTGCCAAAACATTCGTTTTCGCCGCTACATTTCTCAACAGCAGCCTTACAAGACAAGCTCTGTCTGATGATAAATTTGACAAAATTGAAGATATGCATGACCGCAATCTGATTCAGGTATTTCTGCGCCGTAACGAACACTTTGCAGGTCTGCTTCTGCTGAATGCACCTTCCGCAATGCAGATCAATGCAAGCATGTCCATAATCGGCTCCGAGTGTTTCTCACAGAGCGACGGAAAATGGACCTGCCGCATCAGAAGATACCTTCTTCAGATTCTCTATTCATTGGAAGATGAATTTTTGATGAGCTATGATGGAAAAAAGTCAAATAAAAAGCCAATTGATTATGCCTTAGAATATATACACAGTAATTATCATCTCGGACTGACCCTTGACGGTATCAGCAAATATGTGGGTTTGAACCGCACCAGCCTTAACAATCGTTGTAAACAAACTACCGGAATGACCATTATTCAGTACCTGAACAACTATCGGGCAAAAATGGCAGAAGACGCGCTCCGCCATACCAATCTGAACTTAAGCGAAATTGCTGTATGCTGCGGCTATAATTATGAATCCTATTTTATAAAGACATTTACAGAGAAGCATGGGATATCTCCTACCGAGTACCGCAAGCTTCTCCGCTAAAGCTTTTTAGAATCAACTGCCAATCCACCCCTTCTTCCCACTCTTCTTCTCCCTCTTACTTCTGGGCGCCTTTTCTTTGACCTTCTGCCTTTCCCGAAGCATTTCATCAATCTTACGGAAATGTTCCTCTTCCTGTTTCCAGCGCTCTTCTTCCTTCTCATCTCTGGCTCGGAACTGATAGTCCAATTCCTTCAGGATGCTCTCTTTTATTTCAGTACACAGCTCTTCATTGGCCTTCTTGACAGTTTCCACCATAATCTGCTGCAGCAGATATTGCAGCCTTTTTGCCTTTTCTTCTTTTTCCGCCTCCTCTGATAATG
>CAMWWS010000085.1 GCA_947178085.1 uncultured Lachnospiraceae bacterium
GTAATGGCAAGTCCAAGTCCCGTACCCTCGATATTACGGTTTCTTTTGCTGTCCACCTGCTGAAATGACTTAAACAACATATCAAGATTTTCCGACCTAATTCCAATTCCGGTGTCCTCAACCGAAATATACAGTTCAATCTCATCATCAGCTATTTTTTCATAATTCACCTTCAGGGTTATTTTTCCTTTGGCTGTAAACTTTGCCGCATTGTTTGCCAGATTTAAAAGCACCTGCTTAATTCTTATATTATCCCCCAATAGCTTACTTGGCAGACTTGGCGGAATATCAAGAATAAGCTCCACCTCTTTGCCTTTTAATCTTGTCATGACTATATTTGTAACATCATTAATGATAGACATGGAGTCATAATCATCGACATTTATATCCATCTTGCCTGACTCTATCTTGGAAAAATCCAGAATATCATTGATGATGGTAAGAAGCGATTTTCCGGCTTCCTTGATTTGGTTAATGTATTCCCTTGCCGCCTCAGGCAGTTCCTCCCTCAGCGCCATCTCCGCCATGCCGATAACCGCATTCATAGGCGTACGGATCTCATGACTCATATTGGCAAGAAAATCCGATTTCATACTCGATGTTCTCTCAAGGTCCTTATTTGCCTTATAAACCTGATATTTACTATATGCCATATCTGACAGAACATCCGCGATCGTCGAAATGAATCTGGCAGCGTTATCAAGCTTATCTTGCCCTATAATACTTACTTTCATGGCCGCATCCAAATACTCTTCCGGATCAACTCCGATTTCAAGCGCAGTCTTTTTGATTTTTTCCGGATCAGGCTTATCAATGAGGGCTTGTCCTCCGATAAAACAGCCTACAAGCTTATCATTTGCCATAATCGGCGCCGCAAAATCCATCAGCCCCGCATGACAGGTATAGATAATAGAACGGTCGTTTTTTAACGCCAATTCCGCCCCTTCTTTATCACATTTCTCACAACGCTCACAGCCAACCTTTGATTTCCTTGTATACTTCATACAGAATTCCGTAAAGTTAGATCCTTCCGTTACAGCAACGCCGTGTGCATCCGTAGTAAGAGCTGCCATACCCGTCATATGTGAAAAAGCATTCTGTATCCTCTGTAAAGTGTTTTTATCAATCAAATCCGTTAAATACAAATCATTAAAATCAGTCCCCATGTATCAATCCCTCTTTCATCCGATAACATCTGTAATAACCTTCAGCAGTTTCTCATGATCAACAGGTTTCAACAAATAACTCTGCGGTTTTAAAGCAAGTGCCTCCGTAATCTTCTCGCGTTCTGACACTCCTGTCAGGAAAACTATCGGTACATTCTTACCGAAATCCTTGGCACGTATCTTCTCCATAACTACAGGTCCGCTCTCTTCCGGCATTTCATAATCAAGTAGTATCAAATCAGTCTTCTTCCGCTCAAGGAACTTCAATGCAATTTTTCCATTGATGGCAGTTGCAACATCATATTTATCATGCAGCTGCTCTTTTAACATCTTTAACATAACAGGGTCATCATCCACCACCAGAATATGTTTACGCTCTGCCGTTTCAGATTCAGCAGTTTCCCTGGAATCTATATTCTGATCAGATTCGGACGTCTTAACTGAGGAAGACAATGCTGCTTCCAATGAAGAAAGCGCATTTTTTAAAGTATCAATGTCAGCAGACTCCATTGTGCTCTTTTTGTCTATTTTAGAATGATTCTTCTTATCATTCAGGTCGCTCTGATCATCAGTTCTATTCCGGTATGCCTGAACATATTCCTGACGTTCATCCAGAAATTTCAGAATCTTTTCCTGAATTGAGTTTGCCGTATACGGTTTTACCAGAATCATGTTTGCCACATTCACTGCAAACTTCTCGAATTCGTCACACTCTTCCTTAGAACCAACCAGAACAAAAGGTATTCTCGTCGGTGCAAGATTATGTTTAATATTATTCATCTGCCGAAGGTTATCCGGCGTTTCACCACTCAGACAATATATAAATACATCAGGATCAAAATATTTAATATGCCTGATTATATCTCCAAAACGTGTAGATGTAGACATAACCTCAAAATTTGCATCCATATGTACGAAGAAATCATCAATAATGGAATTATTCTTTCCTGTAACCAGAGCCTTGTATTTCATTTTATATCATCCTTTCTATAATCCTTCAACCCGTCAATCAGACATCGGACAGCCGCCGCAGCCCGCACAGTTATTTGCCCAAGCCCTATTCTTATCATAATTTTCCACAGGAGAGGTAAGCATACATACTGCCTGCGCCGCAATCCCTTCACCGCTTCCGGTAAAACCAAGCCCTTCCTCGGTTGTCGCCTTTATGTTAATCTGTGTAATATCTATCTGCAGCGCATCCGCGATGTTCTGACGCATCACATCAATATACGGCCGCATCTTCGGAGCCTGCGCGATGATAGTTGCATCTATATTTTCAATCAGAAATAAATGCTCCTCCAACAATTCTCCCACATGCTTTAGAAGCTTAATAGAAGATATTCCCCTGTACTGCTCATCGGTATCGGGAAAATGTTTGCCTATGTCTCCAAGAGCCGCTGCGCCAAGCAGCGCATCCATAATGGCATGAAGCAGGACATCCGCATCTGAATGTCCAAGCAGCCCTTTTTCATATGGGATATCCACCCCGCCAAGTATAAGTTTCCTGTCCTCTGTCAGGCGGTGCACATCATAACCCATTCCTATTCTCATTCCGATACCTCCGAAAACATATTTATATGTCACACTACATTTTTATGATATATAATATTCAACCCTTTTAAAATAAGCTCATTATCACAGATAATTTTCGTTTTACAGTGAGGAACGATACTGCCTGCAAGTCCTCCTGTTGCAACTACCGTGGTCTGATACCCGAGTTCATCCCAGATACGCTCAATCATACCGTCTATGCAGGCTGCCTGACCCATGATGATACCGCTTTTCATACAGTCTATGGTATTTTTTCCGATAATCTTCTTAGGCGCTTCAAGACTGATTCTCGGAAGCTGTGAAGTCCGGTTGACCAAGGACTCCAGGGAAACCCTTACCCCCGGCAGAATCTGACCGCCTATATAATTCTTGTTTTTATCCACTACACAGATAGTAGTGGCAGTTCCCATATCAATAATGGTTACCGGTGCGCCATACTCATTCATGGCTGCCACGGAGTCCACCACAAGGTCACTTCCTAACTGGGAAGGATTATCCATCAGTATATTAATTCCGCTCTTTAAACCCGGTCCTACTATAAGAGGCGTTATTTTTATCAGCTTTTCAATCGCATATTTTATAACAAGCGTAAGCGGAGGAACAACAGAAGAAATAATAGCTCCGTCAATATCAAATGCACTTACGTCGTGAAGCTCCATAACGGTCTTAAAATCGACCAGATATTCCAGTTCTGTTTTAACAGTGGAAGTGGAAATGCGTTCCACGAAGCATATTTTATCGTCGTCAATGCATCCGATTACGATATTTGTATTGCCCATGTCTATTGCTAACAGCATGATAAACCTCCTGCATAATAGAAGTGCCTCCAATGGGAGCCACAACTAATAAAAAATCATCCGCGGTTCAGATAAATAAAAATATCTGTACTGCGAATGATTATATCACATCCGAATTTTTATGACAATATTATTTCAGGCTTACACAAGATGCCTATTTCCTTAACATAGCTTTGATTCCCCTGATATAATGACCGTTTGCCATCTCCAAAAGCCCCTGCGCCAGAGAGTCGGACACAGCTCCGCCGGAGCTTATGACAGTGGCTCTAAGAGGACAGTCTGTAGCACAGACCATCATCATCTTAAATGATGGGTCGGAATAATCCTTTTTCCCGTCAAAACTTTTAGCTATAATATTTTCCGTAACCTTATACTGGATTTTCATAATAAATGAGGAATCCTTCATTTCCAAACAGGAATTATCGAGCGTAAACGGCCCCTTTTTTGCTTCCGGAACGATTTCGACAGTATCCCCCATTACCTTCTCCCATTCCTCACGCGACGGATTACCGGAAAGTGTCTCATACCAGCTGCCTTTCTGCCATTCCGGAGTCTTTAAGTTTTCCCCTGTAACCTCAATGGAACCGCTAAGCCAGATATCCTGAGAAGAAGCGGCAAGCAGCACCTCATATCTGCCTTCAGGCACTCTCCAACCGTCTTCCCAGACTGCAAAGCTGCGGTCATCAAGAGTAAATGTAATCTGCTTACTCTCTCCGGGCAGGAGTTCCACGCGTACAAAACCCTTTAATTCCCTGACCGGTCGATGAATCCCATTCTGTGACGGCGCTATGTAAAGCTGAGCCACCTCTGCTCCGGGAACGCTTCCTGCATTAGTGATGGTTGCCGTTACCGTACGGTCATGTATCTGCAGATCACTGTAAACAAATTCCGTATAGCTCAGTCCGTATCCAAAAGGAAACCGAACGTCAACATGAGCCTTATCATAATAACGATAACCCACATAAATGCTTTCCCGATATTCCGTATTACGTTTTCCAAAGGTATCCTTTGATATCACATCATCATATTGCAGCGGCCACGTTTCTGTCAGCTTTCCGCTTGGATTTACCTTTCCTGTAAGCAGATTGGCACAAGCCTGCCCTCCCGCCTGTCCGGATAAACCCATATAGAGAATTGCTTTTACCTTGTCAAACCACGGCAGTTCCATAACGCTTCCTCCAAGCAGCACTACCACGGTATTTGGATTTGCGGCGGCAACCGCTTCAATCATACGATTATGCCCTTTTGGCATTTTCATATTCTCACGGTCGAATCCTTCGGATTCATAGCTGTCAGGCAGACCTGCTGCAACCACAGCAATTTTTGCTCTTTTGGCCATTGCGGCAGCTTCCTGCAGCGCCGATTCCGTTACATTTCCGTCCGCATCACAGCAGGCGAAGTATGGAACCTCAGGCAGAGCTTCTGTAAGGTTTGTAAGTCTGATAGGATTGATATGGCTGGAGCCGGCTCCCTGATAGCGGAAATTCTTCGCCATATCACCGATTAAAACAATATCTTCTGCTTTAGCCGGAAGAATATGCGAGTCATTTTTCAGCAGCACCGCACCCTGTTCTGCGACTGTGCAGGCTAATTTGTCATGGGCATCTTCATCAAAACCGTTTTCTTTTCGTATTTCTGCAGAATGAAGCGCCAATCTAATAATTCTCTCTACTACAACGTCAATATCCGATTCGGAAAGCGTTCCGTTCTTAACTGCTTCCAGTACCGCTTTTTCCATAAACTTTGAACCGCCGGGCATGTTAAGGTCACAGCCTGCCTTATATCCTTCAATCCGGTCATTTAATGCACCCCAGTCAGTAACCACCATTCCGTCAAAGCCCCATTCACCGCGCAGCACGTCAGTAAGCAGCCACTTGTTATCGCTGGCATGGACACCGTTGATTTTATTATAAGAGCACATTACTGTACCGGGGGTTCCCTCTTTCACTGCGGTTTCGAAAGGGGTAAGATAAATTTCACGCATCGCGCGCTCATCGACCTGACTGTCACCATTTTGCCGCTTATATTCCTGATTGTTGATTGCAAAATGCTTCACGCTGGACGAAACGCCGGTGCTCTGCTGCCCATTTATAAAAGCAGCCGCCATTTTACCCGCGATATAAGGGTCTTCCGAGATATACTCAAAATTTCGCCCACACAGGGGATTGCGCTTGATATTGCAGCCGGGACCTAAAACCACGTCAACGCCGTATTTCAAAGCTTCCTCACCAATTGCCTTGCCCTCAGCCGCATATAGTTCCGGATTCCATGTGGCTCCTGCCGTAACCGCCGTGGGAAAACAGGTTGCCGGATCCGACTTATTCACCCCAATCATATCTGATTCACCGCTCTGGTAACGCAGTCCATGCGGTCCGTCAGACATAGTAAAAGAAGGTATTCCATATTGCTCCATTTTCTTGGAGCGCCAAAAGTCTGCGCCTGTACAGAGGCTGATTTTATCTTCTAATGTCATTTTTGACATAATAGCTTTTATATCCATTACTCTTCTCCTTCTGATAGTGTGATATTTTTTATAATGCTCTCCTCAAAAAAATGACGTCCTGCCGTCAATTCCTGTGTTGTCCCTCCCGGCAGGGACAGTGAAGCGGTAGTATTGGCGGGAACAGTAACCGTATAGGTTAGTTTGCCCTTCTCCTTACGCCATGCACAAGTAACTGTACCATATATGCTATCGTAGCTAAGGCTTGCATTCGTAAAATTTCCGCCAGGACGTGGAGCGATGGTAAAACGATTTTCTCCATCTACCTGTATACCGCACATAATACGGAATACCCATTCACAGCAGGCTCCCTTGGAATAATGGTTTAGCGAGGCTATACCGCCCTGTGCTTTATTTCCTTCCCAGCTCTCCCATATGGTAGTCGCACCGGCTTTCGGCATAAAAAGCCAACCAGGCATTTCTTCGTTTTCCAGAAGACGGTATGCATATTCTATGTCAATTTCACTGAGAACATAAAGAATCAGCGGAGTTGATAAAAATCCGGTTCCTACCCGCCAACCGTAATGCTCTAATGCCTTAATCAAACGCTTTTTTGCGAAATCTGTTTGCTTTTTGCTCAAAAGACCAAAATAGAGCGGTCGTACCAAACGCGCCTGACGATCGGTATCTAAGGTATATTTTTCGGTTTGCGCCATAGCCTGATAAGCAGCAGTACTGCCCTCTTTATATTTGCGATACAACAAAATATCTTCCGTCTTACCCAGCGTTTCCGCTATTTCTTCCATCACGCCCATAACATAAGCGGTGTATGCAGTAGACACCTCCGGATGAGGTGCCACCATATCCGTCCAGCTATTGGGATAAACATCCTTAGGCTCCGCCCATTCCCCATAAGACTGTCCCGCATTTACAGCGAACTTTTTCGCCGTACCTTTAATTCCGAGAGGCTTTGCAAACAAACCAATTTTTCCGCATCGTCTCATCATAAACCTTGCATATTTTGCCATAGCGTCATAGTTATCCCGAATGAAGTCCACATCTCCGAACAGCTTCCAATAACGGTAAGGAATCAGCACGCCCGCATCAGCCCAGCCCACAGAACCGTTCATAGTATTCATATAGGAATCAACCCCGCCATAAGGAGCTATCTGAGGAAAAGCTCCGTCTTTCCGCTGCCAGTCAGTCAAATCCCGAATATGCTTTCTCGCAAAAGGCATATAATTCATAAGATAACCTGCCGTAACGGCAAACAACTGGCTGTCTCCCGTCCAGCCGTGACGTTCTCTTGTAGGGCAGTCCGTCGGAACATCAGCAGAGTTGTTTTTGGTACTCCAAAGAGTGTTCTCTACAAATCTATTCAGCAATTTATTGGAACTATCAAACCTTGACGTTGTTTCCAAATCGGAATATACCGCAATGGCAGTAAAGTCCTCCGGTTCAAAACTAACATTCGCTTCCACCATAACATACTGAAACCCGAAAATGGCAAAGCGTGTCTTGTATTCATTGCCCCCCTCTTTACAAATATACATCACTTCCTGTAAGGGCGTTGTAATTTTTTTATTGGAACACTGAATATTTTTCTGCGTAAATTCTCCGTCAGCAGTTAACATCTCTCCAAAACGAAGATGTATCTTCTGTCCTTTTTTTGCAGTGATGAAAAAAGAAACATAGCCGGCAATATTCTGCCCGAAATCCAATACCTTCTTGCCGGATGGCGTTACGATAAGTTTTGCCTTAAATGCTTCATGTTCGGTAATCGGCACATTATTGGAGGCCGTCGGTACAACATCACAGGAAGTTATTTTTGCCGTACCTGAATAAGAAGGGACGCGGTTTGCATCTACCTTCTCACCATCCTTATTGTCGGCAAACCGGATTGCTCCGTCGTTTGACCACTGCCAGCTGTCGTCTGTACATACAGTCGTCATATTGCCATCTTTATGAGTCAGTTCAAGCTGCACCAGTAGTTTTGTTTCCATACCGTACTGGTTTTTCAGTCCCCATGCGCCACAGCTTCCCCGATACCAGCCATCTGCCATCTGAAAAGCCAATTCATTCTCTCCGTCGAGGAGCAGATTGGTGACATCATAAGTCTGGTACTGAATCCGCTTGCGGTAATCGGTGTGTCCGGGCGCAAGGATAAAATCCCCGATGCGTTTACCGTTGAGGCATCCCTCGTATATGCCGCAGGCTGTAGCGTATATCCGTGCTTTAACAATATTTTTTATATCGAAGGTTTTGCGGAAACAGTCTACGGGATAACGCCGTTTTTTGTCCACCTGATAGTTTCCGGTAATCCACTTTGCTTTCCAGTCAGAGGCATGAAGCAATCCTATTTCAAATACTGCAGACTCAGACCAATCGCCCGGCTCATCTCTTTCATCCCATAGGCGCACTTTCCATTCTACCCGAATGCGAGAGGTCAGTTTTCCACCGTAAGGGATACGGGTCATTTGACCGGATTCAACCCTATCACTATCCCATACAATTTTACCGTCGCATTCGGCTATGATCTGATAGGCAGTCTGTGTAACGCCGCCCTCACAGTTCCAAAAAAGACGAGGATGCGCTATGTCAATCCCTATGGGATTATTCAGATATTCTGTTCGTAATCGGATTGCTTTCATTTTTTATTTTACCTCCTCTATCAGATATTTTTCTATATATGGAGTCCACCATTCCAGATATCCTGCCTGTGTGGGATGAATCCCATCTGCCATATAGAGCGCACGTTGCTCCTCTGTCAGAAAATTAAATTCCGCATCATTCCACATATCAATCACGGTAATGTCCCATTTCTCAGCGATTTGCTGCAGTAACTCTACCATTGCTTCGTATTGCTCACTATCATACTGCGGATTGGTATAGAACAATACCGGACAATTCCATGTCTGCTTAGCATATGCAATAATATATTCTATCGCACCTGCCACTGTAGAAGTGTCAAAATCCGCCAAATCCATCGATTCACTTACATTTCCCAACGACTTATTTTGTGTTGCATCATTTGTGGACAGCTGACAAACAAAAAGGTCAACAACAACGTCCTTATCAATTTCTTTGAGCCGCGAGATATAGGAACTTCGTCCATTATCCACCAATGTGGTTCCTGACACAGCTTCCTTTATGATTTCACAGTTATTTCGTACACTAATATAATCAGCAAAAGAAACTCCTTTAGAAGATGCTCCGTAAGTGACGGATGAACCAAGAAATACAATACGTTTTCCGCCAAGTGGGCTATTTTCTACATACATTGCCTGTTTCAGGTCGTACTGCTTGGCATTTCCCGGTAAATTTGATGTCTTAATATCATGCAATTTATTGAATGGTCCCCAACTCCACTGATAACCGCAAAAAGCAATCCATGCGGTCACAGCAGCTACTGTACAGGAAACGCCAATGATAACACCGGTAATTTTCTTATTTCTGTTTTTCATACTACACTACGAGA
>CAMWWS010000086.1 GCA_947178085.1 uncultured Lachnospiraceae bacterium
CCTTATCTGCAAAAATAGTCACTTCCATTAGAAGTCTGCTTTCATCTACCTGCGCGTCGCCTAACAGCTCTTTTACCTTATCTTCAAGTTTCTGTCTGTATTCTGTGATAATTTCAGGTGAACGTTTCTCGATAAAATCCACATGTTCAAGCATTCCGTTAAGCTTGGCAATCAAATCATCTCTTAGATTCTCTCCTTCTTTGATTCTGGATGCCACAAATCCCTCAACTGCTCCTTTTATCGCCTTATCAAGCAGCTTCCAGAGTTCTTCTTCATCGACTGTCTGCTCTTCCATACTGAAGACTTCCGGATATCTGGACAATGTAGATACTCTGATATCATTATCCAAAGAAAAATCCTTCTGCATCTGCTCTAAGTATTTCACATACTCAGCCGCCACTTCCTTGTTATACTTCACACAGATATTGGACTCGGTAAAATCTTCATAGGTAATAAAAACGTCCACTTTACCTCTTTGTATATAATTTTTCAGTTCACTCCTGATTGCTGTTTCAAAAAAGCTCAGCTTCTTGGGCATCTTGACAGATACATCCAGATATCTGTGGTTGACGGATTTCATCTCCACTGTGATTTTTCGTTCTTCTTCGGCGATTTCATATCTGCCGAAACCTGTCATGCTCTTTATCATACCCCATCCTCTTCTCTCACTGTATTTTTTGAGCCAGCTTCTAATATTATAAAATAATACTCTTCTCTAGTCAAGCTTGTGTCGATTACACATCAGATTTTCGGATCTGTACCGTCTTCTTAACGCCGAGGGTAACAGCTCCCGCAGGACACACTTCTTTGCACTCACCGCACTGAATGCATTCTCTGTCTCCGATTTTACTAACGTCCATTCTGCACTGCCTTACGCACCTTCCGCAATGCATGCATTTATGCTCGTCAACTTTAACACCGAGAATGGAAATCCTGTTAAACAAAGAATAAAATGCCCCCAGAGGGCAGATAAATCTGCAAAAGAAACGAAAGATAAACACCGATGCGATAATTATGACCGCTGCCAGCAGAATCTTCCATGAAAACAGCCAGCCGATAAGCCGCCTTAAACTTTCGTTCATAATGACTAACGGCACTCCTCCTTCAAGTGTGCCGGCAGGGCATATGAATTTGCAAAAGCCCGGTACAGCAAACTTAAGAGGGATGATTATTACAAACACCGCTAAAATCACATATTTAATCAGGCTCAATCGCCTCGTCCATCTGCTTTTTTTCAGTTTTCTTGCAGGTATCTTATAAAGCAGTTCCTGCAAAAGCCCAAAAGGGCACAAAAATCCGCAGATGACTCTGCCTAAAAATATGCCGAAAAGAAGCAATACGCCCAGCATATAGTAAGGCAGCTTGTATTTTGACGACAATAGCGCCGACTGTAAGCTCCCTAAAGGGCATGCGCCAACTGCTCCGGGACAGGAATAACAATTCAGTCCCGGAACGCACAGTCCCTTTACGCTGCCCTGATAGATGGTCCCTTTTGCAAAACCCGTTATGTTGCAGTTATATAAAACCGCAGTTATAAGCTGGATAATACGTCTTCGCTTCATAGCCTATCCTATTCCTATGCATTCGTAGCATATGCGGGCTGCCTTATTTTTTACATCCTTAAAACCTTTTTGAGATACACCTGTAAAAATCAGCGCCATGGCAGCCAATATCAGAATGGCTCTCTCAAAATTCACTTTACCGCTTATTTTCATCACTTCATTACCTCGTCAATGGCGGATTTATATTCCTTATACTGTTTCTCGGCGCTATTTGCTCCCAGATAAATTTTGCTGATTTTTCCGTCCGGGGCAACAATCACTGTATATGGAATACCCTGAGTAGGATATTTTTCGCCAATTTCTCCATTCTCATCATAGGCGATTGGAAAGGTGTATCCATTGTCGGCAATAAATTTGTCTACAGTTTCCCTGTCTTCTGCACAGTCGATAACTACAAGCGCCAGACTGTCACCATATTCATCATAAAGCTGCTGAAATGCAGGCATTTCACCCACGCAAGGAGGACACCAGGTAGCCCAGAAGTTTATCAGAATCACCCTATCAGACATTTCCGAAAGAACAAAGCTGCCGCCGTCCGCAAGTTCAGCGGTAAAATCCGGTGGTACATCGCCTTCTGAAAGCTCTTCATAGACTTCCGCATCGTCCGTATTTTTTTCATTATTGCCGCAGCCGATGCATAAAACAAGCGCAGCCACAATAGCCGCCAAAACTGAAAAACATTTGACATGTTTTTTATTCATAGCCTTCTCCTTTTTTGAAATATGGTATGATAATTATAACAGATTAATATACGAAATAA
Source organism: uncultured Lachnospiraceae bacterium (assembly GCA_947178085.1). The sequence goes on from CAMWWS010000086.1 coordinate 2,323, forward strand.
AACGGGATTTATCCAAATTTTCCACTATTGTTGAGAATGTAGGATATATTGACACCTATATCAGACAGATTATGTACGGAAGCGGTGAATTTTAATCAGAATAAGGATATACAATAAGGACAATGAATTACAAGCAGAAAAATGCAAATACGCTGGCAAAGTCTCTTGTGAGGAGATTTACCAGCGAATCTTTATCGATACAAATAGAGGAACATAAGAATAATATAAAAAGACTAGAGAAAAATTATGAGATTTGAAGTAGAATTTTCAATCATCCCATCAAATCCTGTATATGGCATCCATTGTAATTATAAAAATGCTCTTTGTATTGCGCGCACTCATCTGCAAACGCAAAGACTGCATATAGCATAACAAGCGCTCCATCCGAAAGAGACAATTCATATAAATCCAACATCCTGCCATCCACTTCCACCTGTTGGGTCCTGAACATTCCGCTCTCACGTAATTTAACCTCCAATGCCGCTTCGTCTTCTATATCGCAATTTTGACATATAGTGCCTAAGGTAAACATAGTTTTCCTGCTTCCTAAAATCTCCGCCAGCGCAATACGGAAATCCTTATTACACAACATTTCCAACAGTTCAATCGCTTTCTCGCTTTTCAGAAGGCTGACCCATACTTCCTCCGGTTTTCTTAAAAGCAGCCCTCCACGCTTTTCACGATAATACACGGCGCCATGGCCGCAGAAAACAGCTGTACGCACATCCTCATGTTCCTTCAGATAATTCCTGTAGTCTCTCTGACTCTCTTCAAACGTCTTGTCCGGTTCTTCCCCGTTCCGGTAATGGGCACCATACAAGGAACTTCCCATTACATTAAGTAACGCCTCGCAACCTTTTTCAAACACCTGCTCCGTACTGCTGCTTTCCGAAAATCCCCTGCCAAACAGCCTGTCAATGTTCACCTCAAAAATATCTGCAAGAATGGGAAGCAGCGCTACATCCGGCAGATTGGTACCGTTTTCCCATTTGGAAACAGCCTGCGACGACACCCCGATGGCGGAAGCAAGCGCTTCCTGAGTCATCCCCTTATTTTTACGTAAAACCGCAATGTTCTCACCTATCGACTTCATAGTCTTCCTCCTTTAATCTGTTTTTTGCTTACAAAATAATGATGCGTTATCGTTTCCAACTTCTGAACATGTTCATAACCATATTATAATCACTTTCCTAAGTTACTTCCATCTACCATCCGGCGAAAATATGTCGCAAACGGACACCGCAACACGCAACCCGATAGCACATTGCAAAGCACTACTTAATTGACTTGCCATTTCCAATACGTAGTTGTACAATATAGACAAATACAGAAAGGTTTGACTAACTATGGCTTTCGACGGCATTACCATCTCAAATATAGCAAAAGAATTAAACGACACCCTCTCAGGCGGCCGCATCTACAAAATCTCCCAGCCTGAAACAGACGAGCTTCTTATAACAGTAAAAAATAACAGCTCCCAATACAGGCTTTTACTCTCGGCGGACGCATCACTTCCGCTTATTTATCTGACTGACAAAAACAAGCAAAGTCCCATGACAGCACCGGGATTCTGTATGTTACTCAGGAAACATCTGCAGAATGCAAGGATTCTGGATATCACACAGCCTGAGCTTGAGCGTATCATCAGAATTCGTCTTGAGCATCTGAATGAGATGGGCGATATCTGCCAGAAGACTCTGATTATCGAAATCATGGGCAAACACAGCAATATAATCTTCTGTAATGATAAAAATATGATAATTGACAGCATTAAACATATTTCCGGCATGGTAAGCTCCGTCAGGGAAGTACTGCCCGGCAGGGAATATTTTATTCCGCAGACACAGAATAAGCTAAACCCCCTTACTCTTATAGAAACACCCTGCTCTGATTCTGATGATGTGGAAATCAAAAAGCTCTTCACTGAAAAGATTTCTACCATGCCTATGCCCATTCACAAGGCCCTTTACTGCACTTATACCGGACTCTCTCCTATTATCGCACAGGAAGTTTGTTATCGTGCAGGCATAGACGGTGATATTCCTGTAAGTGCTCTGGACGAAGCTGCGTTTAATATAATTTATGTAAACCTGATTTCCATATTAAAACAGATTAAAGACGGCGCTTTTGAGCCAAATATCATATATGAAAATAAAACTCCCGTGGAGTTTGCCGCAATTCCACTGACTCTTTATGCCAATAAGGAAGTCCGTTTTTTTGATACAATCAGTGAAGTTCTGGAGCGCTATTATGAGGAAAAAAATGTTATTACAAGGATTCGGCAGAAATCGGCAGACTTACGTAAAATTGTTAATACTGCCTTAGAACGGAATATAAAGAAATACGATTTACAGCTAAAACAGATAAAAGATACCGAGAAGCGTGACAAATACCGTATCTATGGAGAACTTCTGAATACTTACGGCTACGGTGTCGAGCCCGGAGCAAAATCCATGGAAGCGTTGAATTATTATACGAATGAAATGATAACAATTCCTTTGGACGATACTCTCACGCCTTCCGAAAATGCAAAAAAATACTTTGACAAATACGGAAAGCTGAAACGCACCTTTGAAGCGCTTTCCAAGTTGACAATCGAAGTAAAAGAAGAAATCGAGCACCTTGAATCCATTGCTGCCTCTTTAGATATCGCCCTAAAGGAGGAAGATTTAGTTCAAATCAAGGAAGAACTGATAGAAAGCGGATATATCCGCAGAAAGGGCGGCGGAAAGAAAATAAAGATTACAAGCAGCCCATTCCACTATATCAGCTCCGACGGCTTTCATATCTATGTAGGCAAAAATAATTATCAGAACGACGAGCTTACTTTCAAATTTGCAACCGGTAACGATTGGTGGTTCCACGCCAAGAAAATTCCCGGTTCCCATGTTATTGTCAAAACCGAAGGTAAGGAACTTCCCGACCGTACATTTGAAGAAGCGGCAAAGCTGGCTGCATTTTATTCCAAGGGAAGGGAACAGGAAAAAGTGGAAATTGACTATCTCCAAAAAAAGAATGTAAAAAAACCAAACGGCGCCAAACCGGGGTTTGTTGTCTACTACACCAATTATTCCATGACAATAGATTCCGATATCTCCGGTCTGACGCAGCTTGACAATTAAAATTTAACAGTATTAAATAGTCTTTTCTGTAAATAAAGACTTCACGTGGTCGATTTCCGCCTGTGTAGCCTTTGCCGCAGGCACATAATAGGATTTCTCCCTTGCAATCTGATAGAGTTCTTCCTGTGACTGCTCACAGGCATTTCTGAACTGCTTTAAAGTCTGCTTTAACTCTTTATTTTCTGTCTGCGGTATCATTTCTCCAAAACGTACCAGCTCTCCGTTGATTCCCGTCAACGTATCTGCTACCATTGTTTTTTCCTGCATCTGCATATTAATATCCTTGCTCCTTTCTCAACTTGCGAATTTGTGCCCTTAAGCACAAATTTGCGTGTGAAAATATATTTTTCACACTAGCCTCCATTCTCTTTTTGCGATTATCCTAAAAACTTCATCAATTCCTGTTTGTTCTGCATAGCGGATTTTGCACCTTTTTCAAAGAACTGCTTCACCTGTGAATCGGTTGCGCATTCCGCATACTCTTTCATTTTGCAGTGTGTAACATCATAACCGCCCATAAGATGACGAAGATTTTGTAATTCAAGCTCTGATAAATTAGCCATATTATACCTCCTGATTGAATTTGCGACATTAGAAAGTGGTAACTGAGTTTTCTATTCTTTAATGTCAGTTTTAGTATGTCGATTTCAGAGGTATTTATACATCTGCATTTATGATGTTTTTATTTTAATAAATGGAATTTTTTAGCGAAATGAACTAAAAATGCTCCCTTAGGGAAAGATTTCAGCTCATCTTCATTTACTACGCCAAGCTTAATAATCAGAACGAAATAGACTAACGCCGCAATACCGATTGCAACGACGACTGAAATTCTGTTTACTTTAATTAAACTGAATACTCCCTGATAGACGCCAAATGCTACAGCCCCCATAAATATTGAGGCCACCAAAGGTTTTAAATAAGTCTTCATGACATCTTCCCTATAACCCAGATATTTTATGACTGACACCTGATTTAAAAGGCACATCAAAAGAGAATATGCAATATTGGCTCCTGCCAGCGCATATAAGTCAAGATTCGTATATATCAACATCAAAACAAGAATAACTACCTGTACAACCAGCGATATCACCGAATGAATAACCGGAATATTGACTTTGCCTATCCCTTGCAATACTGCATTAGTCAGGGTTGAGAGTCCATATAGGACAACAGTGACGGCAAGTACCCGGATTAATCCGGCGGCAGCGTCAAGCGCCTCTTTCTGCGGATAAATAAACTGTACGACAGGTCTTGCCAGCGCAAACAGACCTACTGATGCGGGAATTGCAATCAGCATGGTCATATGAATCGCCTGTTTAACCTTATATCGTGTTTCACTCTCCCTATGAGTCGCATAAGTAGCGGAGATTCCCGGCATAGATGCAGAAGACATTGATGATGCAATCGCTATCGGAATATTTATAATAGTAATCGCCTGTGTGGCAAAAATACCGTACCGGATTGCCGCAGTAGGCTTATCCACACCCATTATGTCTATCATTATATTCTGATAAATATACATATTAACAACTGTGGAGCAATTATAGATAAATGTGCTTAAAATAAATGGCGTAACTGTTGTTATTATAACCTTGAAAATTTGACCATAACTCTCCGGCATCGGTGTATGGTCCCGCTTTATTCTCTTTTTAATAATGTCTTTATTCAGCCTGTACATGCCGAACATGAACAAAAGTGCAATCAGTACTCCCGCTCCCGTGCCTATCGCGCTGCCGGAAGCTCCGTATATTGCCCGGGTAGTATCTCCTTCCCCGGCTACCATGCCAATTAGAAGATGAGCTGCAAGAATACTGACTACCGCATTCAGTATTTGTTCTAATATCTGTGAAATCGACGTGTGAACCATAGAGCCGTGCGCCTGAAAATATCCCCTCAATACTCCAAGCAGCCCCGAGAAAAAAATCGTAGGTGCAAAAACGCGTAAAACAGGAACTGCACCGTCAACTTTAACAAGCAGCGGCGCTCCGAAAAAAGTAACCAAAGAGCAGATTCCACCCACCACTACCACATAAATCAGGGCACACTGAAATACCCTCTGGGCATTTCGATATTCCTTATAAGCCAATCGCTGCGCGATGACTTTAGAAATGGCAGAGGGTATACTATACGATGAAATCAATAATATTATTGTGTAAATATTGATGGCGTTAGTGTAATATCCGTTTCCTTCCAAACCGATGATACTGGTAAGGGGGCTACGGTATAACAGACCGATTATTCTGACAATAATGCCGGCTGCCGCAAGAATACCAGCCTGAAGCACAAAGCTATCCTTCTTCTGTTGTGCCATATCCGTCTCCATCCTTTAGAGTAAATGACTCATCCTATCAGCCAATCATACATTTCCTGATATTTCTTTGCAGATACATGCCATGAGAAATCCGTTGACATGGCTCTGTCCACTATCTTGTTCCACTCTCTTTTCTTATCATAATAAATGCGTTCTGCATAGCGAACCGCCGCCAGCATTTCATGAGCGTTATAATTCGTAAAACTGAATCCCGTACCGGTACTCTCATATTCATTATAAGGTTCTACCGTATCTTTCAGTCCACCTGTCTCACGTACAATCGGAACCGTACCGTATCGCAGGGACATCAGCTGGCTTAAACCGCATGGCTCAAATAACGAAGGCATCAGGAACGCATCGCTTGCCGCATAAATTTTATGGGATAAAGCATCAGAGTAATAAATATTTGCAGATACTTTTCCATGATATTTCCAGTCAAAATGTCTGAACATATTTTCATACTGTTCCTCACCGGTTCCAAGTACAACAATCTGTATATTATCCTGACACAGTTCATCCATTACATAAGCAATCAAATCGAAGCCTTTCTGACCGGTCAGTCTGGATACAATACCTATCATCATTGCCTTATCGTCCTGATTTAACCCCAGTTCAGCCTGAAGCGCACGTTTATTCTTAATTTTTTCCTTACGGAAGTTAACTGCATTATATGGAAACTCAATATTTTTATCCGTTTCAGGATTAAAATCATCATAATCAATGCCGTTTACGATACCGCGCAAATCATGTGCCCTTGCGCATAGCAGACCGTTTAATCCTTCACCGTAAAATGCCGTCTTGATTTCTTCAGCATATGTATCGCTAACCGTCGTAATCGCATCTGCATAAACCAGACCACCCTTTAACAGATTGGCATCCTTATAAGCTTCCAATTTATCAGGTGAAAAGAAATACTGCGGAAGTCCTGTAATCTCTTTAACTTCCTGAACGCTCCATTTACCCTGGAATTTCAGATTGTGAATTGTCATAACTGTTTTAATACCGCGATAAAATTCACCGCCCTGAAATCTTTCTTTTAGATAAACCGGAATAAGTCCTGTCTGCCAGTCATGGCAATGAATAAGGTCAGGTCTGAAATCAATTACCGGCAGAATGGATAAAGCCGCTTTACAGAAGTAAGCATATTTTTCTATTTCAAATAATGCATTGTCGCTGTATGGCTTGAATCCATTGAAAAATGATTCATTATCTATAAAATAATATTTAACTCCGTCTACCTCCGCCTCAAGAATACCTACATATTCATTTCTCCAATGAAAATCCATATAGAAATGAGTTCTGTATTGCAGCATATCCTTCATCTTTTGAGACATACAAGTATATTTGGGAAGAATTACTCTTACATCAAAATATTCTTTATCAATACATTTTGGCAAAGAGCCCACAACATCCGCCAATCCTCCTGTTTTGATAAACGGCACTCCTTCTGACGCAACAAATAAAATCTTCTTCATGAAATAACCCTCCATTATTCTTTTAATAGAATCACTTTCCATGAAACAGCTTTCCATTACGCTATTTCTACAGACGCGGCTTCCTATGGAGCCTCTTCTGTTATTAGACAGCATATTTTCTGTGAATTAAAGGATAATGTTAGATTAATTATGA